>NZ_AKZQ01000038.1:0-141961 GCF_000278705.1 Flavobacterium sp. F52
ACTTTGTTACTTTGTTACTTTGAACCTTTGTAACTATTTCTTATCCACTACCGGTCTATTCTCTCTATTTGCCAATTCCCATGCTACAACAAAAGCCAGTTTAGTTCTTTTAGTCAAAGCATCGTATTCAATTTTTTGAGGCTCGTCACCTTTTCCGTGATAATCTTCGTGAACTCCATTGAAGAAGAAAACAGATGGAATGCCGTGTTTAGCAAAATTATAGTGGTCAGAACGCTCGTAGAAATGGTTTGGATCTTTCGGATCATTAAATTTAAAATCCAAGTCCATTTTGATGTATTTTTCGTTTTGAGCCACAACTGCATTATGTAAATCAGATGATAATCTGTCAGCACCAATTACATAAACATAATTGTTTGTGTTTGAATGCTCTACATCACGACGTCCGATCATGTCGATATTAATGTCAGCGATTGTATTTGCAATTGGGAATAATGGATTTTCAGAATAGTAACGAGATCCATGCAAACCGTGCTCTTCCCCAGTTACATGAAGAAACAAAATTGAACGTTTTGGTCCGTGGCCTTGTTTTTTCGCTTTCGCAAAAGCTTTCGCCATTTCCATAACAGCTACAGTTCCAGAGCCATCATCATCAGCTCCGTTGTACACTTCACCGTTTTTAATGCCCACGTGATCGTAATGTGCAGAAATTACCAAAACTTCATCTGGTTTTTCTGTTCCTTCAATATAAGCCCAGATATTTTCAGAATCAGGAAGGTTCTGATTACGTCTTGCATTCATAAATGCTGCAGGAACAGGCTGATAGTAGTCTGAAGCCCCTTTTGGAAAAGAGATTCCACTTTTTTTGTATTGCTCAATCATGTAAAGACCTGCTTTTTTCTGTCCCTTAGAACCAGTTTCACGGCCTTCCATTTCATCAGAAGCAATAGTGTAAAGCATTGTTTTAAGATCCTTTTCGCTGATAGCCTTAATATATTTTGAAGGATCCGAATTGTCTTTAGATGCTGTTGACTGCGTTGTTTTACAAGAGTACGCAGTAACAATTAAAAATAAAATGAGTAATTTTTTCATTCTAAATAGTTAGTGTAAATTAATAAATGTGTAAAGAACGTAAAAGGTCAGTAAAAATAGGATAAAAAGTGAGTTTATTATAAACAGCATTACGCTTTTAACAAATGACACTATTCTAGATTCACCATAAAAACGATGATGTGCAGGATAAAAATAATAGAACATCCAGATTGTGCCAATAAATGTTGTAATTGAGGATATAAAAGTCAAAGGATTATTTTCTCCTAACAGACCAATCAATCGATCAATAATAAACATAATAAGAAAAATCAATAAAAGAAAAGAAAAATAATGGAGTGTGAAAATTCCATGATCAAAATAATACCACCTTTTTTTGTTGTGAAAAAGCCACAGAAAAAAAGCGAAAAATGGCATAATGATAAATAAGATTTTTGGCAGATTATGAAAAAAGGATTCTACAAACTTTTCAATAATTTCTCTTTTGGTATTGTTTTCAGTAACATGGACTGCTTTTTCATAAAGCCAATAACTGGTAGCATTCAACTTACTGCTTTCTTTTCCATATTTCTGAATAGAGTCAATCTCTTTCATTGATTTTAAATGGAAATACTTGTCTTCGTCTTTTTTTGAAAGCCCTTGCGTGTTTTTAGCCAGTTCTTTGCTAAGAGCTTTTTCACTTTTATCAATATCGCCTTTTACTTTGCTCGGAAACATTGCAATCAATAAAAATGTAATAAAACTGATGAAAATATAGAGTCTGACAGGAGCCAAGTAAGATAGGCGTTTTCCCGAAAGGTATTCTTTGGTTAATGTTGAAGGTTTAAAGAGCAAGTTGCGAATGGTTTTCCAAAAAGCATTTTCATAATGCGTCAAATCTTCAAAGAAATGGATAAACAAATGATGAAAAGTTTTTCGGCTATCGCTATTTTCCTGTCCGCAGTTGGGGCAGAATTTTAGCTCTACAACATGTCGGCAGTTGAGACAAGTTTTGTCTTCTCTAATTTTATTATGTGACATTGGTTTATGCTGATTTGTTTTGGTAGTCTTTTAGTTTTTTTGAAATTATTTTTTCAGGACTTCGTTTAAGAAAAGCTGTAAATGGTCAAAAGATCTTTTTGCAGCAACAGCATTGTAAGCTGCGCCTTTAGAATTGTCATTTCCTGCTTCAGGATTTGTGAAAGAGTGAACAGCATTTGCATAATAAATCATTTCCCAATCTGCTTTAGCATCGCGCATTTCTTGTTGGAATGATGCAATTTCTTCTTTAGGAACAAACGGATCGTCTGCACCATGGCAAATGAGAACTTTTGCAGAAATTGGTTCTGTTTTTCTGTTGGCATCTTTTCCTAAACCGCCATGAAACGAAGCAATTCCTTTTACATTCAGATGTCCGCGGGCAGCTTCAAGAACTCCAGTGCCGCCAAAACAATAACCAATAGCGACAATATTATCGGCATTTGCGCCAGACTTAACCAATTCCTTCAAAGCAGCATCAATACGTTTTTGATACGCTTCGTAATTTGTTTTATAAAATCCTGCTTGTTTTCCTGCTTCTCCCGTGTTTTTAGGATAATTTCCTTCTCCGTAGATATCAGCGATGAAAACGTGATAGCCTAATTTAGATAATTCTTCAGCAATTCCTTTAGAAGCATTATCAATTCCTAACCAAGCTGGCAAAAGTAAGATGCCTGGATTGTTAGTGCTCTTTTTAGCAGATTTTATAAATAAGCCATTCAATTGTTGGCTTCCTTCTGAATATTTCACTGGTTTTAACTGCGCATTCATAAGGTTAGAAAATAAGATTGCACTGAATAAAAAGATTATGGAGTTTTTCATGATTTCTTCAATTTTTAACAAATATCAGAAATATTATGTTACAAAAAAACCTCACAAGTAAATTCTTGTGAGGTTTGTAACCAATATTATAAAAGAATATTTTTCCTTTTTATAATGATATATTTCGTTTAAAAGCGCAGCCTAATTCTACAATAGAATCGGTTTTGTCGATACCCGGAATTCCATCGATTTTTTCATAAAGAATACGGCGCATGTGTTCATGATTTTTGGCGATGATTTTTATGTAAAGCGTAAAAGAGCCGGTTACATAATAACATTCGGTAATCTCAGGAATTTCTTTAAGCGCTTCAATAATCCGTTCAGAATCAGAATCTTTGTTTAGTGTGAGTCCAGTAAAAGAAGCCCAGTCGTAACCTATCTTCTTTTCCTGAATAATGGGCTTAATACCGCCAATCACGCCTTGTTCAATCATTCTGTTAATACGCTGATGCACCATTGTATTTGATATTTTAAGATTAGTGGCGATGGCAGAATAAGCCATTCTTCCGTCTTTTTCTAATTCTTTAAGGATACTAATATCAAATTCGTCTAATAATTCCATTCAGTAAAAATCGTTTTAAAATTGAGTCTTTTGCGATTCATAAAAGTAATTCTTTTTTTTAATAAACAGCCATCGAATCATATTTCTCGAAAAAATAAATATGTCTTTTTCGTAGTGATTAAATTTAAGTTTTGACTTTTATTTTGTTATATTTGAGTCAAAATATCGTTTTTTGGATTGTTATTTGTTTAATTTTAATATTTTTGTGGAAATAAAAAGCATATTATGATAAGTACAGAAAAAACACTTTCATCAAAATCGGAGTTTTTGATTGAAAAAGAAAACAAATATGGAGCTCATAATTACCATCCGCTTCCTGTCGTTTTAGAACGAGGAGAAGGCGTATATGTATGGGATGTTGACGGAAAGAAATATTATGATTTTTTATCTGCTTATTCTGCAGTAAATCAAGGCCACTGCCATCCTAAAATTGTAAATGCAATGGTAGAACAAGCTCAAAAACTGACTTTGACTTCTCGTGCTTTTTACAATGATAAATTAGGAAATTATGAAGAATATGTAACGAAATATTTTGGTTTCGATAAAGTTCTTCCAATGAATACAGGTGCCGAAGCGGTTGAAACAGCTTTGAAAATTTCTAGAAAATGGGCTTATGAAGTAAAGGGAATTCCAGAAAATCAAGCGCAGATTATTGTGTGTGAGAACAACTTTCACGGAAGAACGACAACTATCATTTCATTTTCAAATGATGAAACGGCGCGCAAAAACTTCGGACCTTTTACAGATGGTTTCATTAAAATAGAATATGATAATCTTGAAGCGCTTGAAAATGCTTTAAATTCATCTAAAAATATCGCTGGATTCTTGGTTGAACCAATTCAGGGCGAAGCAGGAGTTTATGTTCCTTCTGAAGGTTATTTAGCGAAAGCGAAAGCACTTTGTGAAAAACACAACGTACTTTTTATTGCCGATGAGGTGCAGACAGGAATCGCCCGTACAGGAAAATTATTGGCAGTTCATCACGAAAATGTACAGCCGGATGTTTTAATTCTTGGAAAAGCAATTTCTGGCGGAGTTTATCCAGTTTCGGCTGTTTTATGTAATGACGAAATCATGAATGTGATTAAACCTGGGCAGCACGGATCTACTTTTGGTGGAAATCCAGTTGCCGCTGCAGTTGCGGTTGCGGCGCTAGAAGTGATAAAAGACGAAAAACTGGCTGAAAATGCAGAACGTCTAGGGGTGATTTTAAGAGAGGGATTAAATAAAATTGCAGATAAAAACGATTTGATTACACTAGTTCGCGGAAAAGGTCTTTTAAACGCAATTGTAATCAACACAGATGAAGAATCTGATTTGGCTTGGGAAATCTGCTTGAAGTTTAGAGATAATGGATTATTGGCTAAACCAACTCACGGAAATAAAATCAGACTGGCTCCGCCTTTGGTAATGACTGAAGAGCAAATTAAAGAATGTCTTGACATTATCGAGAAATCCTTGAGTGAGTTTAAATAATCGTCCTTTGAGATTAAAAATAGAAAAAGCAGCAAGTATACTTGCTGCTTTTTTGTATAGACCATTTTTTTGTTTTAAAAAGCGACTGTTTTATAGCAATCGCTTTTTGTTATAATTACTAAAAATATCAAAAAAAAGTAATTATTTCTTTTGAGGGGCACCAGGAATTAATTCTCCTTTTTGCTTGAATTTGCTGTATTCTACAACTCCTGTTTTGTCGGCCCAGTCAAAATATTTGGCCGAAAGATCGTTTACAATTCCTGGATTTTGTGCAGCGACATTATTCGTTTCTCCACGGTCTGCTTCAAGATCGTAAAGTTCCCATTGATAAGACGGATAAATTGAAACCAATTTCCACTTTCCTTCTCTTACCGCTCTGTTTCCAGCTCTTTCCCAGAATAAAGGAGCTCCACGATTTACTTCAGAAGCATTATCAAATAAAACCGGAAGTAAGCTTTTTCCAGGAAGCGGATTAGAATTTACGCCATTTAAAGTTTTAGGATATTCAATTCCTGCCAATTCATAAAAAGTAGGGGCAAGATCAATAATATGGCCAGTTCCTTTATCGATTCTTCCCGCTTTAATTTTTGATGGATACCAAGCAATAAAAGGAGAGCTAAATCCGCCTTCATGCATATTATTTTTATAATCCTGCAATGGAGTATTAGAAAGATATGCCCAATTTTGTTCCTGATAATCGAAAGAACCAGAAGAGCCTACAGGCCCGTTGTTGCGGACTAAACCTCTTCTTAATGGATTATAAGTATTAAATCCGCCTTGAGCACCATTATCTGCAATGAAAATAATTAAAGTGTTTTTGTCTTTTTTAAGCGCTTTCAATTTGTCTAAAACTTTACCCACGTTCTGGTCCATATTGTCAACCATTGCAGCATAAACTTCCATTTTGGCTTTCCAGAATTGTTTTTCATCATAAGTCAGTTTATCCCATTCTGGAACCTCTGGATCTCTTGGCGAAATAGTCTGGTTTGGAAGTATAATACCGCTTTCTCTTAATTTTTGAATTCTTTTTTCTCTCAAAATATCCCAACCTTCATCAAATTTGCCTCTGTATTTGGCAATATCAACTGGTTTTGCCTGTAATGGCCAGTGAGGAGCGGTAAATGCCAAGTATAAAAAGAATGGTTTGTTTTCTTTGTTTTGCTCTTCTAAAAAAGTAACTGCATTATTCCCGATTTCATCTGTAAAATAGTACGAATCGTCTTTTGGGTGTAGTTCTTCGTTGTTTCGAATCATCTTTACAGGATAAGGTGTTGTACCGAAAGGAAGTGGTTTCGTGTCAAAATAATTAGAAGCCCCTTTCAAGATTCCGTAAAATTTATCAAAACCTCTTTGGTTTGGCCACTGTGACTGATCTTCAGAGCCAACATGCCATTTTCCAGACATTAAAGTACTATAACCTCCTGAACGGAAAACTTCTCCTAAAGTTAAAGATTCTTTATTTAAGTAACCTTGGTAAGCTGGCAGACCAAGATTCACATCAAAATAACCAACTCCAGCTTTATGCTGATATTGTCCAGTTAGCAAAGAAGCTCTTGTTGGCGCGCAAATCGAGTTGTTGTAAAACTCGCGAAGACGTGTTCCTTCTTTGGCCAAACGATCTAAATTTGGAGTTTTAATTTCAGACCCATAATTTCCTAAATCAGAATATCCCATATCATCCACCAGAATCAAAATTACATTGGGCTTGGCAGATGCAGTCTGTGCTGCGGTTTTGTTAGAGCCTATTATTCCCGTCAATAGGACAGAAAGTAAAATATTTATTCGTTTATTCATCATATTTATAATTTACCAGTAGTATATTTTTGGTTTGTTTTTTTTTACTTTTTGAAAAGTTCAAAAGAGAAATACATTTCTACAAACATTCGGTCGTTAGAATTGAAATCAAATTGCGGTTATATATTCCGCAGGAATGTGTGTTTTGTTTTTAAGGTTTAAAAAGCAAAAAAGCTATAATCAATGTAATAAAGATATTAAAGAATTGTGCGGTTAAAAATGCAATCAAAGGTTTTCTGCTATTATGCTGTAATAGATCTTTAAAATTGGTTTCTAAACCAATGCTAGTAAAAGCTAAAGCAAACCAAAGCCCTTGCAGATTTTTTAAACTTTCCTTTAATTCATCACGAGTTTCTGGCGCAACAAAAAAAGAGAAAACAATGGAAGCCACAATAAAGCCAATGACAAACTTTGGAAAGCGTTCCCAAATAACGCGGAGCGTTGGCTTAGATTCTTGAACTTCTGAAGACTGATTGTGCGTGTAAGTCCAATAAACAGAAATCGCAAAAGCAGCTAATCCTAATAAAACATTTTGAGAAAATTTTACGATTGTACTTATTTTTAAAGCCGTTTCGCCAACCAAAGTTCCAGATGCCACTACAGCACCAGAAGTATCAATGCTTCCGCCAAGCCAGGCTCCTGTAACTTCTTCGGGAAAATTAAAATGACTGGCAATTATTGGCATAAAAATCATCATAGGAATCGCAGTTACCAAAACCATAGAAATCACATAAGACAATTTTTTAGAATCGCCTTT
The DNA here is from genome assembly GCF_000278705.1 of Flavobacterium sp. F52. Lineage (NCBI taxonomy): Bacteria > Pseudomonadati > Bacteroidota > Flavobacteriia > Flavobacteriales > Flavobacteriaceae > Flavobacterium > Flavobacterium sp. F52. Next base: position 7,437 of record NZ_AKZQ01000038.1, read on the forward strand.
TATCGCACCAGAAGTGGCAATTGCCGCCGAAACACCGCAAATTGAAACCGCACTCGAAATCATCATGGTCAATTCGTCATCGACTTTTAGTTTTCTGCAAAGCCAGAATGCAAAATACCAAACGGATAAAACCACGACCAAAGCTTGAATTAAACCTAATGAACCTGCTTTAAGAATATCCGAAAAAATGACGCTTGTTCCCAATAAAACCAATCCGATTTTGACAAAAAGTTCGGTTGACAAAGAAGAACGAAACCATTGTGGGAGTTTGAAAAAATTACCGATAATCAATCCGATAGCTAAACTGAAAATTACGGCTTCTAGATTAAGCGCTTTTACTTCAGTATTTCCTGCAATAATTAAAGCTAGAATCGTTAAAACATAAACTACGGGAAATCCAAAAATGAAATTTTTAACCGATTTTCCAACTAAAAAAGTGCCGATTATTCCAATGACAATAAAATAAAAAAACTGAAAACCAATTATTTTAATGTTTTTGATTTCGAAAACATCGAATATTAAGTCTGTTCCGTTCGTCCATTTAAAAACGGGAACTTCGGGAAGAAAAATAAAAAGAGAGATTCCGATAATGAGAAAACCGAGAATTACGACTGTCCAGTCTTCGTGAATAGTAAATTTTGTTGAGGTTGACATTGTATTCTTAATTAATTTGTTATCCTAACAGGTTTTTAAAACCTGTTAGGATATTGGAATTATTTAGTACGTAATGTTTGTAGATAGGTTACAAATCGACAAAGTATTTTTGTTTGCCAAAGTCAAACTCATAATAAGTTAAATTAGGCCACAACGGTTTAATTAAACCTTTTTCCCAAGTTTGCAGCGCAGTTTGCAATTCTTTTACTTTTTCTGGATTTTTTTGTGAGAGGTCTGTTGTTTCAGATTTATCTGAGGCAAGATTGTACAACCATTTTTCGTGTGTTTTTCCGCTAATGACTAGTTTCCAATCACCACTTCTAATCGCTTTTGCATCGCCCGAACGCCAGTATAAATCTTTGTGGGCTACTTTATTTTCGTTTACGGTTTGAATCAAATCTACACCATCATAAATTCTGTCTTTTGGTAAATCAGAACCAATTGCAGTTGCAATGGTTGTAAAAATATCCAAAGTGCTTACAGGATTTTTATAAACAGTGTTTGGTTTGATTTTTCCTTTCCACGAAAGTGCAAAAGGAACATTGATTCCGCCTTCAAAATGGGAGAATTTACCGCCTTTCAGAGGTGCATTTGTTGTGGCAAAAGTATAATCGGCACCACCATTATCGCTGGCAAAAATGATTAAAGTATTATCTTCCAAGCCTTCTTTCTTGACTTTTTCACGAATTCTGCCAATCGCATCATCTAAAGCACTGACCATGGCAAAATAGACGCGTTTGTTTTCGTCTTTTACATTCGGAAAACGATCGTAATATTTTTTACGAACTTGAAATGGCGTGTGAGGCGCATTAAACGGAATGTAAAGCAAGAATGGTTTGTTTTTGTTTTTATCAATAAATGCTTCCGCTTCTTCAGCAAATTTTTCGGTTAAATACGCTTTTTCATCAATAATAGTGCTATCTCTGCGAATTTGTCCAATTCCGACGCGTCCATTTCCCCAAATCGTTTTATCTGTAAAATCTTTATGGTGATGATTGATAATGTCAGGATTGTCATCTTCTGGAGCATAAAGCGAAAATGCTTGATAAAATCCGTAATGATGATCGAAACCGCGGTCCAAAGGAAAAAATCCTTTATTGTGTCCCAAATGCCATTTTCCGATAATTCCAGTGCTGTAACCTTGTCTTTTGGCTAAATCGGCAAAAGTGATTTCAGATTTTGGGAGTCCTTGCGTTTTAATGGAAGCCTCGTTCGGATAATTGATTTTATCATTTAATCTCCATCCGTCTGTATTGATTAAATATTTAAAACCATAATATTCTAAATTGTTTTTCGGATAACGATCTCCGGGCTGATATTCATGTCCAAAACGTTCTTGATATCTTCCTGTAATTAATCCGGCACGCGAAGGCGAACAGATTGCAGCAGATGCATAACCATCTGTAAAAGTAACTCCAGAAGTTGCCAAAGAATCGATTTGTGGGGTAGGAGTCGATTTTCCGCCGTAGAGCGAAATATCATATTTGCCCAAATCATCGGCAAGCAGAATAATGATATTGGTCTTTTTTCCAATAATGGAATCTTTAGGTTTTGAGGCTAAAAATTCTTTTTTCCCTTCTGCCAATTTTTGATCTTCTTTGACTAAAGTGGCTTCAGTATTAATCGGCCAAAATAAAAATGCTGCCAGAAGAAGAAACACTATTAAAATGGGGATTACGATTTTGGTTATTTTTTTATAGGTTGCCATATTTTGGTTTTTGGTTAGTTCGCATTGCTTTTGACAGTATTTTGTCATCCTGAGGAACGAAGGATCACACACGTAGCTCTACAAAGATTGTCGACTCTGATTACGGAATTACTAGTGTGATCCTTCGTTCCTCAGGATGAAATATTGTGCGTTGAAACTGTGTAAAAGATTGTGCTTATTTCGAAGCCAACGCAACATCAACTTCGTTCTTCAAGTCATTTATTCCTTCTTTCTTAAAAACAATTTTGCCGTTTTGATATAAAATCAAAGTCGGGAAAACTTTTACGGTTTTTAAATCGGCAATAACTTGCGGACTGTCTTCCAATTCAATTTCTACGATTTTTAAATTCGAACCATATTCTGATCTAATGTCTTCTAAAACTGGTTTTACTTTTTTGCAAGGAGCACAGTATTTTGAACCGATATCTACGAGAACAGTTTTGTTATCAGCAATAATCTTATTGAATTCCGCCAAAGACAATTTACTTTTTAGATTAGAATAAAAAGGTTTTCCGTTTCCAATCCAATTCGCAATTCCGCCTTCTAAACTATAGGCTTCTGAGAAACCATTTTTTAATAATTCTTTTTCTAAAGCGACACTTCTGCCAGCTCCAATGGAATATATAAAAACAGGTTTTGACTTGTCTAGTTTAGCAACAGATTGCGCATAGTTTTCAGATTGGAGATTAAAGTTTACAGCACCTTCAATATGATTCAATGCAAATTCTTCTGGAGTTCTGGCATCAACAATCTGTGGTTTTTTTTGGCTTTTTATTTTCGAATAAAATGAATCTAGCGATAATGAGCTGTGAATTTCATTTTGCGAAAAAGCAGCAACTGCCCATAAAAAGGCAATTGCTGTTATACTGGATTTTAACATTTGATTTTTCATATCAAGAAGCATTTATACTTGTTCTAATACCGGTGCAGGAGTTTCTTCGGCTGTAACTGGCTTTGGTTTTAGCGGAAGCGATAATACACCTTCGGCAAGAGAACTTCCTTCTTTTTTCGATTTAAAAATCGGCCAAAGAAACTGTGCATACCATTCTTCTTGTTTGTATGATTTTGTTCCGAATGATTTTGGATATTGACGTGTAATTAATCCTGTTCCGAAAATAACATCCCAAATGAAGAACATGTTTCCGAAGTTTCCCTTGAAATGCCCAACACCGTCTCCGCTTGTATCTGCGTGATGTGCGTGATGCGTAGCAGGAGTAGAGATCAATCTTTCTAAAACCCATGCAATTGGATGCAATATTCTGTATTTGTAAAAAGGTTTATCCCACGGAATGCTTGAGTGCGCTCCCAAAGTGATGAAACTTTTAATCACTAAAACAAATAAAGCAGGAAGGCCTAAACCTAAATACGTTAAAGTGGCTGTCAAATAAATTTGAGAAAAGAAAACCGTATAAATAAAGTTTTGCCTAGAAGCCATTGCCATCCCCATGTACGGAGCTGAATGGTGCGTTCTGTGAAAACGCCATAAAAATGGAACTTGGTGATGCAATCTATGGTACCAATACTGCGTTAAATCGTCAGCAATTGCTATTAAGAAAAAACCTCCCCAAAACGGAACCCATGATAATGAATTAGCCAGATTTGGCAATAAATAAGGTAAAGCTGTTAAACTGAAAAAAGCAATGATAGGAGGCAAAATCAATTTTGGAGCTAAGAAACAAACAATGTCAATTTTGCGTTCTTCACCAGTCCATTCGTCATCGTATAAACCTGCAGCAAATTCGATAATTCCTAAAACGATCATAAATACGGTTAATCCCCAAGTTCGAATATTAGCAAAAATGGGTTGTGCAAATTCTAAAAATGGAGGCAATGTTAAATGCGATTCGCTTACAGCTCCACCAGTTAGTTTAAAATACAGGTAAATTGCCACTACAGGCAATGAATAAATGAAAAAACTTATAGTTAAGTCTCTCGTTAATTTTTCTTTTTGAACTATTGCCATGATTTCTTATTTTAAAAATTGATTTACTACTGCTAATCCGCCAGCTAGTATAGCCAGTGGAACTAAAAACAAGATTATCCCAACGACAATCTTTTTTCCTATGATTTCATAATCTACTCGTTTCATAATTATTCTTTTTATGTTCTGCAAGGTTTCAAAAACCTTGCAGGTTATGCAATTAATTATTGGTTCCTCCTGGTTTAGTTGCTTGTTTGATTAAGTCAGAAATTGTTTTTCCTTTATCAGCACCAGTATTGTGAATTCTTCTGTTATAAACATCCTGCCAGTCAATCAGTGGATATAGATTGTTTTCTTTTGCCTGTTCGTCGAATAATTTTTGAAGCTCAGCCAGTTTTTCAGGATGTTTTTTCGCCAGATTGTTACGTTCGTTAAAATCTTCGTTTAGATTGTATAATTCCCAAACATCAGTATCGAAGTTGCTTGGAGCAGGTTTTTCGTTGCTTCCTAAAGATTTTTTTACTGCGAAAGAATCCGGCAAATGCGCAGCAGAAGCTTTCCATCCGTCTTTGTAAATAGCTCTGTTTCCAAAGATGTAGTAATACTGCACTTTATGTAATGATTCAGCTTTTGGATTGTCTAAAGAAGCTTTGAAAGTTGAACCTTGAATAATATCTTGTTTGATATTTCTAATGTATTCTGGCGCTTTAATTCCAACAATATCCAAAGTCGTTGGCAAAATATCTGTAACGTGGCTGTATTGATTTCTTATACCGCCTTTGTCTTTAATTCCGTTTGGATAAAAAACAATCAGCGGGTTGCGAGTTCCTCCTTCAGACTGAGCATCTTGTTTCCAGTTTTTGAAAGGAGCATTTGTTGCCTGAGCCCATCCCAAAGGATAATTGGTATTTAAACCTTTAGCTGTTCCGATTTCGCCAATGTTGTTCAAATTGCTTTGGAAGTTTTCTTCGTCGGTTTTTCCTTGAGCAAATAAACTTTGGTTGATTGTTCCTTGTAGAGTCCCTTCTTTACTTGCACCGTTATCTCCAATGGCAACAAAGATTAAAGTATTATCAAGCTGTCCGCTTTGTTTTAAGTAATCTACAACTCTTCCAATTTCATAATCTGTATACGTTAAGAATCCAGCGTAAACTTCCATGAATCTTGCGTATACTTTCTTTTGGTCTGGTGATAATTTTTTCCATTCTGTAATTAAAGCGTTACGTTCTGGCAGAACGGCATTTTGAGGAATTACACCCAATTTCTTTTGGTTTGCCAATACTTTTTCGCGATAAACATCCCAGCCTTCATCAAATTTGCCTTTGTACGGTTCAACCCATTTTTCGGCAACCTGATGAGGTGCGTGAACCGCTCCTGGAGCATAATACAAGAAAAATGGTTTTCCAGGAGCTGCTTTTTGCTGTTTCTGAATGTAGCTGATTGCTTTGTCTGTGATTAATTCATTTAAATGGCGTCCGTCAGGTTTAATGTGAACTTGGTCTTCAACCAAATCAGGATTGTATTGGTCGGTTTGAGAACCTAAGAATCCGTAAAAATGATCGAAACCTTTTCCCGTTGGCCATCTGTCAAACGGACCCGCATCTGTTGCGTCTTCATCTGGTGTAACACCATATTTTCCAACTGCAAACGTGTTGTAGCCATTGTCGCGTAAAATCTCTGCAATTGTTCCTTTATCAGAAGGAATTCTTCCGTCCCAACCTGGGAAACCAGCCGATAAAATAGTATGAGAAAATCCGCTTACGTGAACTCTTCCTGAATTTCTTCCAGTCAATAAAGCGGCACGGGTAGGAGCACAAATTGCTGTTGTATGGAAGTTTGTATAACGTAAACCATTATTTGCCAGATTATCAAAAGTAGGCGTATTGATTAAGCCTCCAAAAGCGCTTGAAGCTCCAAATCCAACGTCATCTAAAAGAATCCAAACAATGTTCGGAGCGCCTTTTGGTGCCGTTACAGGATCTGGCCAGTATTCTTTAGAATCAGCCAGAGTTTTTCCGATTGTACCCTTAAATTCTTGTTTGTCTTGTGCTATTCCCAATTGTGCAATCAGGATAGCAGTAATCAAAAGCCCCTTCTTAGAGCCTTTGATTGAGATGCTATTTTTTAAATTTTTCATTTTTCTATAGTTTTTTTAGTTATATGGTTTTAAATAATGGTTCCTATTTTTAAACACATAGAAACATAGATTTGTTTTCTGATAAAAGGCGTTTCACTTATTTCAATTCACATAGCAACTATGTGTGGAGAAACGAGTTTCTCTTTTACTTTTTTTATTAATAATTTAAAATCTATGTTTCTATGCGTTTAAATTTTTTAATATCCAGGGTTTTGTGGCAATCCATCAGGATTGATATTTCTTTCGCTTTGCGGAATCGGATACAGATTATTTCTTTCTGAAACTGAGTTTTTAGCTGTAACCTTTTTTACTTCAGTAACCAATGTTCCCCATCTTACCAAATCGTACCAGCGCTGTCCTTCCTGAACAAATTCTTTTTTGCGCTCTTCCTGAATTGCAGCTCTAAAAGACGTCTGGTTTAATCCCACTAAATCAACAGTCACATCTGGAGTTGTGATGGCTTTCCCAAAAGCTCTTCTTCGCACTTGATTAATCAATTCGTATGCTTCTGCAGTTGGACCTCCTTGTTCATTTATCGCTTCCGCTAAAGACAGAAGGATGTCCGCATAACGAATAACTGGAAAGTTGATCGCTACGTTTGAAGGTGTCGCCAGATTAGACAAATCCAAGTATTTTTTGAAAATAGGTTTTGGAAAAGTGTATAGCGTACCTGTTGCTGGATTAAGCAATTGTTTGGCATAACTTACATCTCTTCTTTTGTCTCCAGGCGCATAGATGTCATAAAATAAAGCAACGTCTGAAATGATATCTGCTGGTTCTGTTGCTGTAAATCCAGTAAAAGAAGTGGCTTGAAAAGTACTTCCGCTTGATCCGTTTCCTGCTTGATTTGGTTCAAACTGAACAGAGAAAATATGCTCTTTTCCGTTCTTTTTTGTTTTAGTGAAAATATCTTGAAAATCTTCAAACAAAGCATATCCGTAACCTCCGTCAATTACTTCTCTAGCTTTTGCAATCGCGTTTGGCCAATCTTTTCTAGTCAGATACACTTTTGCCAAAATGGCTTTTGCTGCTCCTGATGTGGCACGTCCAGCATCTGCTGCCGTATAGGTTTTTGGAAGCGCTTCGGCATCTGTTAAATCTTTGATGATTTGGGTGTACACTTCCTCAACTGTAGAACGATTCGTTTTTAAATCTCCCAAATTGATAGATTTAGCTTCGTGCAAAACAATCGGGACTCCGCCCCAAAGACGAACTGCTTGAAAATAAAGCAATGCTCGGATGAATTTAGCTTCATTGATCAATCTGGTTTTGATAACTTCTGAACCTGAAACTTTCGGAATATTATCAATAGAAACATTTGCTCTGTTGATTCCGTTGTAAATTTGTCTCCATGCTACCTGAACACGATCATTGGTAGCATCGTGTGTTAAACTGCTCATGGCTCTAACTTGCGGGTTTGTAGCAGAAACTCCTGCAGTTGCGTAATCAGAACCCATATCGGTTAAGAAGTAAAGGTTTCGACCAAATAAACTTTGCTCACCTGGATCAAGGCTCAAAGAGGCATATACTGCAGTTACACTCGCTACTGCATCATCTTGAGTGATAAAGTAATTGTCTTCGGTTACAAAAGAGTTAGGTGTCACCTCAAGATCAGTGCACGATACCAATAGACTGGCACTTAAAAGGAATGTTATGATTATCTTTTTCATTATATATTTTTTTTACTTAGAAAGTTACGTTCAAGCCCGAGATGAATGTTTTGGAGTTTGGATAAGAACCAAAGTCAATTCCCGGATATAAGTTGTTTTGTTCGTATGAACTTACCTCTGGATCATAGCCAGTGTATTTGGTCCATGTAATTAGGTTTTCTGCTGAGACGTAGATTTTTACACTTTTTGTTCCCAGTTTTTTAGAAACACTTTTAGGTAAAGTGTATCCTAATGTGATTAATTTTAATCGTAAGAAACAAGCATCTTCCACATAACGTTCAGAAACAATTCCTAAAGGAGAACTAGAAGCTCTCGGAATTTCATTACTCGGATTTGTTGGTGTCCATCGATCATTTAGAGTCGCCGCCGCATTGGTTCCAAGAGTAGAAATCTCCAATTGCTGATTTAAGGCATTAAAGATTTTTCCGCCATATGCACCTTGAAAAGAGAAATTTAAATCAAAATCATTGTATGAAACTGTATTACTGAAACTTCCAACAAATTTTGGTTGAGATGTGCCTAAATTGCCTTTGTCAAGAGCTGTAATTACGCCATCTCCGTTAGTATCAACATATTTTCTGTCTCCCACTTTTGTATTGGCCAAACTGTTGATTTTTGGCTGTGTATTTACTTCTTCCTGAGTCTGGAAAATTCCGTTGGTTCTATAACCCCAGAAAGTTCCTAATGGCAAACCTACTTTTACTGTGACAGGCTGCTGCTGCAATAAAGAACCGTTTGGCACTACTGGGAAAAACTGATCTACGCCATTTCCGATCTCAGTAACTTTATTTCGGTTAAGAGAAAATACAATATTGGAGTTCCAAGCGAAGTTTTCTGTTTTTATATTTTCCGTTGTTACACCAACTTCAAAACCTTTATTTTCAACTCCACCAATATTTTGAAGCACTGTGGCATAACCCGAACTCAATGGTACAGGAACGTTGATCAATAAATCTTTCGTCTTTTTATAATACACATCAAAAACAAAATTGATTCTTCGGTCTAATAATGATAAATCCAATCCAACATTATATTGATTAGTTTTTTCCCATTTCAAATCTGGGTTTGCCAATCGGGTAGGAGCTAAACCGGTATATAATGTTCCCCCAAAAGAATAATTTACAGATCCCATCGAAGCAAGAGGCAGGTAGTTTCCGATTTCTTGGTTTCCTGTCGTTCCAGCTGTAATTCTTAGTTTTGCTTCGGTTACGCCTTTAATATTGTTGGCAAATTCTTCGTCGGTAATATTCCATGAGAATCCAGCAGAAGGAAAGTAGCCCCAAAGTGATTCAGAACCAAATCTTGAAGAACCATCTGCACGTCCAGAAAGTGTAAAGTTGTATTTTCCTTTATAAGAATAATTGACTCTAGCCAGCCAAGATTTCAAAACACTTTCATAAGCTTCGCTGTATGGTTTTACCGCCACACCATCTTGAAGTGCATTGTAAGTATTGGCATCGTTAACAAAAGTCTGAGCTCCTGCATTCACCACTTCGCCTTTTGTGTATTGAAGCGTATAACCTCCTAAAGCAGAGAATTTATGATTTTCGCCAAAATTGGTATTGTAGGTAAGCGTATTTTCATTCAAAACAGAACTTACTAATCTTTCTCCGATAGAGGCCAATCCTTTTGTACCTGCTCCAGTAGTGGTGTTTGAAGGCGCATAGTAATTTTGTTTCGTATTTAAAACGTCGCCGCTCACCGCAACTTTAGCCGTTAATTCTTTATTGAATTTATACTCACCAAATAAGCTAGTTAGGATTCTGTTTAGTTTGGTCTCGTTCGTTGTATTTTCCAAATCATTAATTGGGTTCGGAACATAACCATTTACAGAAGTTGCGTAAGGATTGTTGGTTACGTTATAGCTTCCGTCTGTATTTTTTATAGGAACCACAGGAGCTGTCAAAACTACACTAACAAGTGGGTTTGGGTTTCTTCCTGCCGCCGCGCCTCCATTTGTACCAACACCATTTGCAATCGAATTGGTATAGTTGGCATTTACGCCAAATTTGAATTTCTGAGAATAATTTCGTTCATAGTTGGCTCGTAGCGAAATACGTTTAAAATCAGATCCTAAAACAATACCATCCTGATCAAAGTATCCTGCAGAAATAGCATATCTAGATTTCTCGTCTCCGCCCGAAAAAGATAAATTATGACTTTGAACAGGTGCTGCCGTTACAAATGCTGCCGACTGCCAATCGTAGTTTCCAGAAGTCTTCAAAGCCTCGATCTGTGCAGGAGAAAAAGAAGGAGCCTGACCAATACTCGCCTGAACATCGTTTCTTAAACTTGCCCATTCGCTCGCATTCATCAATTTCAGTTTTTTGGAAATATTCTGAAATCCGAAATAGCCTTGGTACGAAATATTATCTTGTCCTTTGGTTCCCTTTTTTGTCGTAATAATTACAACTCCATTGGCACCTCTAGAACCATAAATTGCTGTTGCTGAGGCATCCTTTAGAACCTCAATAGATTCGATGTCAGCAGGATTAATAGTAGAAAGCACATTGACACTCGCACCCGCATATGTTACTCCTGCGCTACTGTTATTGTTATCGTTGTAAATTAAGATTCCGTCAACAACATACAAAGGTTCATTACCAGCAGTAATCGAGTTTCCTCCGCGAATGCGAACGCTTGAAGAAGCACCTGGACGTCCAGAACTTTGTGTAACTACAACTCCAGCAACTGCACCTCTTAATAGATTGTCTGCCGAAGAAGTAACCTGAGATAAGTTGGCTTTTGGAACCGAAGCTACCGAGCCGGTAATGTCTTTTCTCTTTTGAGTTCCGTAACCTACAACTACCAATTCGTCTAGCTCTTGACGCTCTTCTTTAAGGTTAATAATGACCGGATTTTTCTCAACAATTATTTCTAGTTTTTTATATCCGATGTAACTTACGATCAAGGTGTAAGGAAATTTCTGTCCCGTTTGAAAATAAAATTTTCCTTCGGCATCTGTCACAACGCCGTGGGTTGTTCCTTTAATGGTAACCGAAGCACCAATTATAGGTTGATTTGTAATAGCATCAACGACAGTTCCATCTAGTTTTGATTGAATAAGTGGGGTGGTATTTTGGGCTTGTATTCCTGCCGTTATGAAGAGTAGAAACAGCAGTATGTGTATGTTTAACTTTTTTTTCATTTCTTTGTGTTGGTTTTAAGTAATTAACAAGACGCCCTGAGCACTGTTTATACAGCACTCTAAAAGTGTTCTTGATTTAGTGATAAATGTTCTTTAAGCCTTGCCATTTCTGTTGCCGCAGAAATGGCTTTTTTTATTTAAAGCAACAGGTTTGCATTGTTTTCATTTTAGTCTTTTTAATTGTTAGTTATTTAATTTGTAAATAAATAGGTATGGTTTCAAGAGCCTTGCCCAATACAATTGAATGCATTGGAGAGATTTCTTGGTTAAAATTCAATAAATATTTTTGGTGATATTTTTTATGTTTTGCTTCGATATGGATTCTAAAGGCAAACAAAGTAAGAGTAGATAATTAACAACAGAAACACATATAACAAATAGTGCTATAAGTGTATTTTTTAGGAAGAATGTAACGCGATATGCTTTCTGTTGTTTTCACAATAATAATTTTTATAGTTTGAAATACTGTTTTAAACTCTACTAATCCTATAGACAAAGTTAAATTTTATATAATAAAAACCAAAAGTTTGAGGAGTTTTTTTTGAAAAATATATGTTTGTAGAAGCGCTGTAAGAAGGACTTGTCTTGTTTGTCCCTTATTTTAAAAGGGATCGCAAAGAATTCTGTAATCAGATAAATGTTAAAATAAATTTTGTGCTTGGATTAAAATTGTAGTATTTTATACTTATTTTTCAACTCTAAAACAGCACTTTTAATAGACTTAAATGGTTACAAAAGCATAAAAAGAGTCTAAAAAAACTCTTTTGACACGGATATCTAAAATCTAAATTTAAATTTCAAGTTGATTTTGAATAAATTAGAGTAATTTTATAGACTATAAAAGAAAAGTAAAATTTTTTAATCAACCTACGGATAAATACTTATATTTGTATTAAGTATTTTTACTTAGTTTTATAATTAAACGAAATGATAGAAGTAAAAGAAGCTTTAGAAATTGTCGCTGCAAACAGTTCAGTTTTGTCCACTCAGAAAATTTCTGTTAAAAAAGCGCTCGGATATGTTTTGGCAGAAACAATTTACTCGCCGATTTCAATGCCACCGTTTCGCCAATCGGCAATGGATGGTTATGCTTTTATTCATTCAAGAAGACATCAATTTGATGTGGTAGGAATTTCGCAGGCTGGCGATCATGCCAATGTAAAACTAAAAGAAAACCAAGCCGTACGCATATTTACAGGCGCATATGTCCCTAATGACGCAGATACTGTTGTAATGCAGGAACATGTAATGGTAAATGGGGATTCAATTTTGATTGCAAAAATGCCAGAACCTTTTGCTAATGTTAGAAACAAAGGCGAACAGATTAGTGCAGAGGATGTTGTTTTTGATGCCAATACATTAATAACTCCAGCAGCAATTGGTTTTTTAGCTTGTTTAGGAATTACAGAAATAACAGTTTATAAAAAACCGAAAGTGGCTATTCTAGTGACGGGAAATGAGTTGGTAAAGCCGGGCAAGAAACTTTCTAAAGGGAAAATTTACGAAAGCAATTCTGTAATGCTGCAAGCGGCTTTGCAGACCATCGGAATTAACAAAGTTAAAGTTCATACGGTGAAGGATAGTTTAAAAGCAACAAAAAAAGCACTGCAACCCATCCTTAAGAAGAATGATATTGTGCTAATATCTGGCGGAATTTCTGTGGGGGATTATGATTTTGTAAAAGAAGCTTTGCTGAAAAATGGAGTAGAAGAGCTTTTTTACAAGATTAATCAGAAACCTGGAAAACCAATGTTTTTTGGTTCTAAAAAAGATACTTTAGTTTTTGCGTTGCCAGGAAATCCAGCTTCTTCATTGACTAATTTTTATATTTATGTGTATCCTGCAGTCAAAAATAAAATGGGATTCTCGAATACGCATTTGCCAAAAATTGTTCGAAAATTAGAAAACGACATAGTCAATGACACAGGAAAAACACTTTTTTTGAAAGCATTATATAATGAAACAAGTGTTACCATTTTAGAAGGACAAGCTTCTTCAATGCTTAATTCTTTTGCTATCGCAAATGGTTTGGTAATTGTGCCACACGATACCGAAAGCATTACAAAAGGCACATCAGTAACAATCTTGCCCATTGATTAGGTTTTTAGAATAAAGATTAGAGAAAAGATTAAAGAGAAAAGATTAAAGAGAAAAGATTAAAGAGAAAAGATTTTTTAAGATAAGTAGCAAAAGCGCAGTATAAATAAAAAATATATATTGTTAAACTTGAAACTTTAAACCTGAAACAAAAAACAAAAAAACAAAATGATTCTCCTAAGTTCCGAAAATATACTATTATTCAGTTTTGCATTAATTATAATTGCATTTCTATATTCAAGCGTTGGGCATGGCGGAGCTTCTGGATATTTGGCTTTGATGAGCATTTTTGCTTTTCCGGTTTCGATTATGAAACCATCGGCTTTGTTGCTGAATTTGTTTGTATCGAGTATTTCGTTTTTGTTTTATTATAAAAATAATTATTTCAAACCCAAGCTGTTTTATCCGTTTGCTATTGCTTCGATTCCAGCAGCTTTTATAGGAGGTTTTATCACTTTAGATAGTGCGATCTATAAAATAATTCTCGGAATTGTATTGGTTTTTGCAGCGTTGAGGCTGTTTGGAATATTTAATTTTAAAGAAAAAGAAGAGGTAAAAATAAACCTTTCGTTTGCTTTGGCCATTGGTTTTGCGATAGGATTATTATCTGGAATGTTGGGAATTGGCGGTGGAATTATCTTAAGTCCGATCCTGTTATTTTTAGGATGGGCGTCAGTAAAAGAATCGGCTGCGATTTCCAGTTTATTCATTTTTGTAAATTCATTTGCAGGAATGTTGGGATTCTTTTTAGGAGGAAAAACAATTCCGATGGAAAGTTTTTATCTCGTTCCAATTGCTGTTGTAGGAGGAATGCTGGGAGGATTTTACGGAAGCGGCTCTTTCTCCAACAGAACATTAAAAATGGTATTAGGAACGGTGATTTTAATGGCAAGCGTGAAATTGATTTTTCCCTGATAATGATATGGTTTTGCCACAGATTTAACAGATTAAAAGGATTTTTTTTTGCCACGAATTACACGAATTTCAGTTACATATTTAAAAAAATAATTTGTGAAAATTTGTGTAATTCGTGGTAAAAAAATCAAAACAAAGCATTTAAAGAAATCTTTTTAATCCTTTTAATCTGTGGCAAGAATAGACAAAAGAAACCTGAAATAAGAAAACTATGAAAACACTAACAGTATTTATTCTTTGCGGAGGAAAAAGCTCCAGAATGCAGTCAGAAAAAGGATTGGTTTTGTTTCAGGAAAAACCATTCATTGAGCATATCATTCAGGCAATTTTGCCCATTACAAACCATATAAAATTAATCACGACTTCTAAAGAATACGATTATTTAAACTATGAAAAAATAGCAGATTTAGTTGAAGATAAAGGTCCGTTGGGTGGAATTTATACTGCATTATCACATTCAGAAACCGAATTCAATCTGATTTTGAGTTGTGATATTCCGTTAATTTCGACCGAATTATTGCAAGAATTAATTTCAAAACATACAAGTGAGGCTGGAATTACGGTTTTTGCATCCGAAAGCAAAACACATCCGTTAATTGGGATTTATTCAAAAAATATTGCTTCTGTTATAAAAGAAGCGATCGATTCTGATGAGCTTAAAGTGATGGATCTGCTGGCTAAATTGCCGCATCAGATTATCAATATAGAAGAAAGTGAAAACTTTCATTTGACGAATATTAATTCGGCAGACGAATTAAATGATCTGAATATCAATTTAACTTAAAGACTATGCGAGATTTAAAAACACCCAAATTGACTATTGTAGGTGCAGGTCCAGGTGACGTTGAATTGATTACGCTAAAAGCAATTAAAGTTTTAAAAAGTGCCGATGTCGTTTTGTACGATGCTCTGGTAAATGAAGATTTGTTGGAATACGCACCAAATGCAGAAATTGTTTTTGTTGGAAAACGTTTAGGTTGCCATGCTTATACTCAGGATCAGATTAACGATTTGATTGTTTCTATGGCAAAAACTCATGGGCATGTGGTTCGCTTAAAAGGCGGTGACCCGTTTGTTTTTGGAAGAGGAAGTGAAGAAATCGAATTTGCAGAAGATTTTGGAATAGAAACGGCGATTGTGCCTGGAATTTCATCTGCTTTAGGAGTTCCTGCTTCGGTTGGAATCAGTTTGACACAGCGTAAAGTAGCAGAGAGTTTCTGGGTTATTACAGGAACAACTTCAGACCATAAATTGTCAAAAGATATTCAATTGGCATCAAAATCGGCAGCAACGGTTGTTATTTTAATGGGAATGCATAAATTGGACGAAATCATTTCGATTTATCAAGAAAATAGAAATGATGATTTGCCAGTTGCCATTATTCAAAACGGGACGAAAAATTCAGAGCAAAAAGTAATTGGAACTATCAATACAATCACTAAATTGGTATCTGAAAAAAACATATCATCGCCGGCCATTATCGTTATCGGTGAAGTCGTTAGAACTACATCAAGTTGGATTTCGTATTTTCAGGAACACTTTGATGACGAATTTATTTTTCAAAATTTAAATTTATAAAAATGATTGAGGTTAAATATTTTGGAGCTGTCGCTGAAAAAACAAAATGTGAATTCGAAACATTATCTTTTTCAGAACAATGTTCGTTGCAAAAATTATTACAGGATTTAAACGAAAAATACGAGTTTGAATCACTGACTTTCAGCGTTGCAGTCAATCAAAAAATAGTTTCCAAAACTTCAGATTACACTTTACAGACTAGCGATATTGTAGCATTATTGCCGCCATTTGCAGGAGGATAAAAACATGATTTATGAGTTCATCAACCCGATATAACAGACAAATTATACTTCCTGAAATAGGAGAGGAAGGTCAGGAAAAATTATCCAGATCAAAAGTTTTAGTAATTGGCGCAGGAGGTTTGGGCGCTGCGATTTTACCATATTTGGCTTCTGCAGGAGTGGGAGAAATTGGAATTGTAGATCATGATGTTATCGAAATTTCTAATCTTCAAAGACAAGTAATTTACAAAACTGAAGCTATCGGAAAATCAAAAGCAAAGGAAGCCAAAGCAATGATTGCTGAATTGAATCCTTTAGTTAAAGTAAAAGCAATTTCTGAAAAGTTATCTGGAAGAAATGCCATTTCATTATTTGAAAAATATGACATTATAGTTGATGCAACAGATAATATCGCAATCAAATATTTAATAAACGATGCCTGTCTGGTAACTCATAAACCAATGGTTTATGGATCAATTTTCAGGTTTCAAGGACAAGTTTCGGTATTCAATTATAAAAATGGACCAACTTACAGATGTCTATATCCCGAAGAAAATTTAAAGGCGGCAAATTGTGAAGAAGCTGGAGTGCTTGGCGTTTCAGTTGGGATTATCGGAATGCTTCAAGCCAATGAAGTTTTAAAAATGATTCTCGGAATCGGAGCAATTTTAAGCGGAAAAATATTGGTTTGTAATACGCTGAATAACGAACAGCAAAAGTATGATTTCGAGAAAAATGATTTTCAAAGCATCACCAGAGAAGCATTCGAAGAAAAATACAATAAATGTGAAGTGGAGGAAGTAAGTTTTGAATCAGTTTTGAATGAAATGGATAACGATGAAGTTCTTTTTCTCGATGTTCGAAATGTAGATGAATCGCCAAAAATCAGTTTAAAAAATCAAATTCAGATTCCGTTAATGCATTTGGAAAGTAAGTTAGAAAAACTGGATAAAAAACAAACCATTTACATTTTCTGCCAATCTGGAATTAGAAGTAAAATTGCATTCGAGTTGCTTCAAAAGCATCGATTTAAAAATATAAAAAGCATTGCTGGTGGCGCTTTAGCAATGCGAAATTTATTAGAAGAAAAAAAGGATAGCCACGAATTCACGAATTTTATTTTTTAAAATCTATCCGTAAAGTATTGAATTAATTTGTGAAATATAATTGCACAAATTAATACGTTATAATTCGTGCATTCGCGGCTAAAAAAAATATATAAAAAATGAGTAAAAATGTATTTGTAGAAGGACCGATTTCTCCTGAGTTTATTGCCGAATCGATTGCCAAACATCAATCAAAACATACTATTGGAGCACATAATATCTTTTTAGGGCAAGTCCGTGCCGATGTTATTCACGACAATACAGTCGTTGCCATTGATTATTCGGCGTATAAAGACATGGCGAATGAAGCGTTATATGCAATTCGTGAAAAAGCTTTCGCCAAATTTGATTTGACCTGTATGCATATTTATCATAGTTTGGGCGTGGTAAAAGCAGGTGAAATCTGTTTGTTTGTTTTTGTATCGGCAACACGTCGCAAACAAGTGTATGAAGCCACAGAAGCTATTGTAAATTGGATCAAAACCGATGTGCCGATTTTTGGCAAAGAAATGTTTGAAAACGACACATTCACATGGAAACAAAATAGTTAATGGTAGATATTACGCATAAAATAAGCACTTTAAGAGTCGCAACCGCAACCGCAATTGTCAAAGTCAGCAAACAAGAAACAATTGATGCTGTTGTCAATAATTTGGTGCCAAAAGGAAACGTGTTTGAAATGGCAAAAACGGCTGGGTTATTTGCGGTAAAAAATACGCATTTGTCCATTCCAGATTGTCATCCGCTTCCAATTGAATTTACTTCAGTCGAATATCAAATTGAAGGATTAGAGATTCATATTATTTTCAAAGTAAAAACCGTTTACAAAACAGGAGTTGAGGTTGAAGCGATGCACGGCGCATCTATCGTAGCGTTGACCATGTACGACATGCTGAAACCAATTGATAAAGAAATTGAGATTTCGACTATCAAATTAATTAATAAAGAAGGAGGAAAATCTTCTTTTAGAAATAAGTTTCCGAATGCTATAAAAGCAGCGGTTTTTGTTTGTTCAGACTCGATTTTTGCTGGCGATAAAGAAGATCGTTCAGGAAAAACAATTGTAGAAAAACTGGATTCGTATGGAGTTGAAACTTCGCATTACGAAATCATTCCGGATGAATTGGATATTATTCAAGAGAAAACAAAAACTTACGCTAAAGAAAATCAGTTGGTGATTTTTACAGGTGGAACAGGTTTGTCTCCAAGAGATGTAACACCTGAAGCTTTAGAGCCGATTTTGGAAAGCAGAATTCCTGGAATAGAAGAAGCTATTCGAAATTATGGTCAGCAAAGAATGCCGTATGCGATGCTTTCTAGAAGTGTTGCAGGAACTTTAGGTAATAGCCTAGTTATGGCGCTACCAGGCTCAACAAACGGAGTAAGAGAGTCTATGGATGCTGTTTTTCCCCATGTAATGCACGTTTTTCATATTTTAAAAGGAAAAAATCATGACAGTCTCTAACACTATTTTAACGGATGGTTTTGGGCGCAAGCACAATTATCTGCGCATTTCGCTGCTGGAAAAATGCAACCTGCGTTGTACGTACTGCATGCCAGCGGATGGGATCGCGCTTTCTCCAAAAGCCAGTTTAATGACTGGCGATGAGATTTTTGCAATTGCTCAGACTTTCGTAAAAAATGGTGTTGATAAAATTAGATTAACAGGCGGAGAACCTTTATTGAGAAAGGATTTTCCTGAAATTGTTTCTAAATTATCAACTTTAGATATTTCACTTTCGATAACGACAAACGGAATTTTAATTGATCGTCATATAGACATTTTAAAGCAATTTAATGTCAAAAAAATCAATTTGAGTTTAGATACTTTGGTGGCTTCTAAATTTGCCTCTATAACGCTTCGAAATCAGTTTGAGAAAGTGATTGATAATTTGCATTTGCTTTTGAATCATGATTTTGAGGTAAAAGTGAATGTAGTTTTAATTAAAGGTTTTAATGAAAACGAAATTGTCGATTTTGTAAAACTGACTCAGTTTCTGCCAATCTCAGTTCGTTTTATCGAGTTTATGCCTTTTGCAGGAAATGAATGGGACAGAAGTAAAATGGTTTCACAGAACGAGATTTTATCTTTAGTGGAAACTCAATTTTCATCGGATCAAATTCAAAAACTGGAAGATGAAAAAAACTTCACTTCGAGAAATTATAAAATTAAAGGCTTTCAAGGCGATTTCGGAATTATCAGTTCTATTACAAATCCATTTTGTGATAGCTGCAATAGAATCCGCTTGACGGCGGATGGTAAAATTAAAAACTGTCTTTTCTCCAATGCAGAAACCGATTTGTTGACGGCATTTAGAAACGGAGAATCCATCACTGATTTGATTTCAGAATCGATTCAGAATAAAAAGAAAGTCCGCGCTGGAATGTCTACCATTAATGAAATTGATGATCCAACACTTCATTCAGATAATCGTAGTATGATTGCGATTGGGGGGTAAATTAATTATTAATTGTGAATTATTAATTGTGAATTGTCTGGCTGAGCGAAGCCTAAGCCTAATTCGCAATGACTCGTTGGAGTGTAAAAAAAGGTTCAACTCATAAAGTCAAACCTTTCTTATAACTATTTTTTCTTTTTAGCTTTAGCTTTTTTCTGAGCCCTAGCTTTCTTTTCAAGCTTCTTGGCTTTCGCTTTTGCTTTTTCTTTTTTAGCCTTTTCTTTTTTCTTTTCAGCTGCTTTTAGTTTTGCTTTTTTAGCTTTTTCTAATTTTTTAATAACAGCTTTAATTGCTTTTTCTCTTTTCTTTTCTTTTTCTTTTTTGGCTTTAAGTTTAGCTTTCAGCTTTGATTTTATATCGTTTTTTTCTTTACCAATTTTTTCAACCGTTACAACTGGTTTGTTTTCTTCAAAAGGTACCGGAATGTCATCAGTTTTGATTTCTACGATTTCAGAAACGATAGGTTCTGTTTTTGCGGGAGTCGTTGCTGCTTTTTTCACAGTCGCAGACGGAGTCGCTTTTGAAGCTGCTCTTACAGGAGTTTTTGCCACAGGTTTTACCGTAGCTGCAGGAGCTTTTGTAGCTGTTGTCTTCGCAGCAGGTGATTTTGTAGTTGCAGTTTTCGCAGCTGATGGTTTTACAGCCGTTCTGGTGGTTCTTCTAATGGTTGTCTTGGTTTCTGGCTGTATTTCTGTAGTACTTTCTACAGCTGTTTCTGCGGGAATATCAGTAACTTTTTCAGCAGAAGGTGGTGTTGTTCTTTTTATCATAACGGTATTTTTTATTGAGTAATAGATGTTAACCAAATGATTATAAAGCTTGTGAAGTATGCAGCTTTATCATAA
Source organism: Flavobacterium sp. F52 (assembly GCF_000278705.1). Lineage (NCBI taxonomy): Bacteria > Pseudomonadati > Bacteroidota > Flavobacteriia > Flavobacteriales > Flavobacteriaceae > Flavobacterium > Flavobacterium sp. F52. Next base: position 27,896 of record NZ_AKZQ01000038.1, read on the forward strand.
ATTCTTTGTTAAGCTAAATATACGCAATTTTTGAATACATAAATAATAGAACTTATTAATTTTCAACCGTTTCCAAAATCCTAAAATTGCTTTTTGGTGCTTCACAAAGAGAACAGCAATACGTTTCTGGGAGATTTTCAAACAAAAGACCTTTGGGAATTCCCTGTGTTTCGTCTCCATATTCAGAATTATAAAGCGTTAAGCATTCCTGACATTGGTAAATATCCTGTTGCGGTTTTTCTTTTTTCTGTTGTTTTTCAGTAATCTCAGACGCAGTGTTTCCTAATTCTTCAAAATATTTTCGACTTAATTCAATTAAAATGGTTGGCAGTTCGAGTTTGTCAATGTCTTGCGAATGCACAATGTATTCACGTGTATTTGGGTCGAAGTTCTTTGCGAACAAAACATTGTAAGTATCGCGTATCTTAATGGATTCTAAATCCTTTGGAAGTTCATTTTTTTCAATGACAATCGAAGTGAAATAGTGTCCGTCGCGATTGTATTCTGAAATTCCGAAATTCAATCCGTATGTACTGATGTCAAATTGATCTAATGTTCTAACGAGGAACGTTTTTAGGTTCAAAGCCCATTCCATTGCAACAGGTAAGTGCCAATTGAGTTCTAATAAAGAATGACGAACGTTGATGCCTCTTTTCCCTAAAAACTTTTCCCATTCCAGTTTTCGATCTTTCGGAATCCCTTTTATGATGAAAGATTTCCAAGGCGTGATACAGATTTTTCCGATTTTGCATTCAAAACACAAATCGCACATTTCTTTCAGGAAATCTAAATCGTAAAGATTGTTTCGCCAATACAATCCCAGCCAATATTGATCGATTCCCATTCTGTTCATTCCTTCGTAATAAGGAAATGGATAAAACGGAATGTTCAATGGTTTGTCGATTGTTCGGTTATTAGTGTCTAAAGCTTCGCTTACTAAAGTAAAAAGCATTTCAATATCAACAGAACCTTCGTCGGTTATTTTTTCGATTTCATAGTAAATCTTTGCCAAATCCCAGCTGTAAAGCAAAACAGGATAAACTTCCATTTTTTCCCATTTAGGAAGACGGATATACAAATACCAATAATCTTCGTGTTCTGAGGCTATAAAATTCAAATGCCCTGTAAACAGAGGAACCAATTGCTGTTTCGGATCGGTTATATTGACTTTTAGTTTTGGCTGTTCTTTAAATTCTTCCAAAATATATAAAAAACGATTTCCAGTCAGCCAATTGGTATTTCTGAAAATATCAGTCGAAACATAAGATGAAACAATATTGTTCCCGCTTTTCTGGTCGGGATAAACAAAATGATGTTTTCCTAAAGTGGTTTTGTCCAAAGATTTAAATCCTTTTGGAAAAATAATATCCTGCCTAGAACCAAACGAAATGGAATCCAGCCCTTCTTCCAAAGCAATGTTTACAACTTCTCGTAATTCTCCTGGCGATATAACGCCTCCTTTTACTATTAATCTTGTTAGTTCCATTTTTTCTTTTTGTTTCAGGTTCTTTTTGTTTCAGGTTTCAAGTTGCTTTACTTTGAACACAAATTTTACCGCAAAGTTCGCAAAGGTTTTCCGCAAAGGTTTTTTATTTTATAATGAGTTGCCAAAGTTCACAAAGCTTTGGGTAAAGGTTTTAGCGCATAGCTTTGTGAACTTTTTTCGCTAGAAAACAATTTTAAGCATAGAATATTATTCTTTGCGAAACTTTGCGAAAAACCTTTGCGGACTTTGCGTTTAAATCAACACAATATTAGAAAAGCTACACTTTGCACTTTGCAAGAATCTCTTTAACCTCTGTTTTACAACTTCCGCAGCCTAAACCAGCACCTGTATTTTTGCATAATGCTGTGAAATCGTTTACACCACTTTTAATGGTTTCTTCAATGTTTCCAGCTCCAACCTGACTGCAGGAACAGACTAATTTTCCTAAAACCGGTTTTGCATTTGTGCTCCCTCTTAAAAGCGTATTTCGTTTGTCTGATAATTCGATTTTGCTTTCAATCATCGTTTTAAATTCGGCAAACTCGTTTTTATCGCCCATTAAAATGGCACCGACCAAAAGATCATCTTTTACAATGCATTTTTTGTAATAACGTTTTTTCAAATCGGCAAAAACAATTTCTTCGTACGAATCGTCATTTTCTGGAATCGTAATATCTCCAATGCTGCAAAGGTTGATGTCTTCTAATTTCAGAATATTCATTAAGATAGAGCCTTTGTAATAACTGCTGATATCGCCTGCTAAAAAGTTAGCCAGAATATCTGCCTGTTCTTCAGCGGCAGAAGTTATTCCGAATAATTTATTATCGAATTCAGCTATTTCACCAATTGCAAAAATATCTGGATTTGAAGTCTGCAAATACTGATTTACTTTTACGCCACGTCCGCAGGCTAATCCGCTTTCACGTGCAATTTCGATGTTCGGAATTGTTCCAATTGTATAAACAATGGCATTGGCCGTTATGATTTTACCGCTCTTTAAAGCAATTTCAATTTCGTTGGGATTATCAGTTTCAAAAACAGTGCTGACTTCATTATCAAAATAAATCTGAATATCTCGAAGCTGAACTTCTTCGGCTAATAATTTGCTTGAAATTCGGTCTAACTGACGTTCCATCAAGCGGGAAGCGCGCTGAATAATCGTAGTTTTTACTTTTTTATGTTTTAAGGCGGCTGCCAATTCTAATCCTAATAAACCACCGCCAATAATAACGACATGCTGTTCTTCTGGAGGAAGATTGGTGTTGTCTAAATGTTTTTTCAAACGATCAGCATCTTCTTTTCTTCGAACGGTAAATCGGCCAGGAAGATGCAGCTGTGCATTTTCAGGAATAAACGGACGGCTTCCTGTTGCAAGAATCAAAGAATCGAAAGTATGAATTTCGCCTTGGCTGTCTAGAATTGTTTTTTGTTTCGCATCTATTTTATCAATAGAGACTCCCGCTTTCATATTAATTTTCAGCTTATTGAAAGTTTCTCCGTCTTTTACTTTTAAAAGCTGTTCCCAACTGAATTCTCCAGTCATGTATTCTGGCAGCAAAACACGATTATAAAACGGATTTACTTCATTCGAAAACACAATGATTTCATCGGTTGTATTGAACTCCCGATAGTTTTGAATAAATCGAAAAGAAGCTGCTCCAGCACCAACAATGGCAATTTTCTGAAAAGGTTTTACATATTTTTTAATCGAAACCGTTGTGAACTTAAAATCAGGTTCTTTTGAAACTGGATCGACAACGGTATTGGTTAAGTTATTGGTTCTATTAAGATCATTTTCAAGCTGTTTCCCCCAATGCATCGGCAGGAAAACTACTTTTTCTTTGATCGAATCGGTAACTTTTGCTTTTATGCGAACTTCTCCATTTTTGCTTGCAACGACCACAATGTCACCATTTTTGATATCGTTTTTAAATGCATCAATTGGATTTATTTCTAAAACTGGACTTGGAATATGCGTTAATAATCGAGATACTTTTCCAGTCTTAGTCATCGTATGCCATTGATCGCGAATTCTTCCTGTGGTTAAAATAAAAGGAAATTCATCATTTGGTTGCACCGACGTATTTTCAATCGAAACAGGCAGATTAAAAATCGCTTTTCCAGAAGGCGTATAGAATTTTTTATCGGTAAATAATCTTGGAGTTCCCGGATGATTGTAGTCTGGAACAGGCCACTGAAAAGTTCCTTCGGTTTTTAAACGATTATAATTTAAGAATGAAATATCAATATTGGTATTTTTGGTAAGCGCGCAATGTTCTTTGTAGATTTCTTCGGCGCTGTTGAAATTAAAGCCGTTGAAATTCATTTTTTTAGCAAAACGAATCAAGATTTCAATATCAGGAAGCGCTTCTCCAGGCGCATTGATTCCTTTAGGCAGATAAGAAATACGACGCTCCGAGTTGGTCATCGTTCCTTCTTTTTCCAGCCAGCCAGCAGCAGGCAATAATAAATCGGCAAATTTGGCGGTATCGGCATTATGAGAAATATCCTGAACCACAACAAATTTAGCATTTTGAAGTGCTTTTTCAGCTCTGCGCGAATCTGGTAAACTGACTAGCGGATTGGTGCAGATGATCCAAACGGCTTTCATTTTTCCAGATTCTAGAGCTTCAAACATTTCTGTTGCTGTTAAGCCTGGTTTATCTGAAATTTCGTCAACACCCCAAAAATCAGCAACTTCTTTACGATGCGTTGGATTGGCAATATCTTTATGCGCTGCCAAAAGCGTTGCCATTCCGCCTACTTCGCGTCCGCCCATTGCATTGGGTTGTCCAGTTAAAGAAAAAGGGCCTGAACCCGGTTTTCCAACTTGTCCCGTTAAAAGAGATAAATTCAGCAATGCCGTGTTTTTGTCAACGCCAACAGCACTTTGATTTAATCCCATTGCCCAAAGCGAAATAAAACCTTTTGCTTTTCCGATAATATCGGCAGCAAGTTTAATGTCGTTTACCGAAATTCCGCAAAGTTTAGAGGCTTTTTCAAGTGAAGTTCCTAAAACTAAATCTTTGTATGGTTTGAAATTCTCGGCGTGGTTTTTTACAAAATCATGATCTACGTAACCTTTTTCGATAATGCGTCTGGCAATAGCATGATATAAAATAATATCAGAACCTGGAATAATCTGCAAATGCAAATCGGCGAAAGCGGCAGTGTCGGTTCGTCTTGGATCGATGCAGATTATTTTAGTTTTCGGATTTTTCTCTTTGTGTTTTTCTAAACGTCTAAATAGAATAGGGTGGCACCAAGCTGGATTTGCGCCTGTAATTAAAAAAGTGTCTGCCAATTCAATATCATCATATGCAATTGGCACAGAATCTTCACCGAAAGTCTTTTTGTAGCCTACCACTGCAGAACTCATGCAAAGTCTGGAGTTGGTATCGATATTGTTGGTTTTTAGAAATCCTTTAACGAGTTTGTTGACTAAGTAATATTCCTCTGTTAAACATTGACCCGAAATATAAAAACCAACGCTGTCTGGTCCGTGTTTTTTTATGATAGAAGAAAAAACCGCTGCAGCTCGATCTAGAGCAGTGTCCCAACTTACGCGTTCCAGCGGATACGATTTGCTTCCGCGCATTTCTGGATATAAAATTCGATCAGAAGTATCGTTGACTACGTAGTGCAGATTCATTCCTTTAGAACACAACATTCCTTTGTTTACAGGATGATCTTTGTCGCCCTCGACCATTACACCATTTTTGGCATCGTTGGTCACGATTATGCCACAGCCAACGCCGCAGTAGGAACAGGTAGTTTTGATCTTCGTAGTTTGCATTAGAGTTCTATTTAGAGATACTACTTTATTTGAATAATTTGACTTTAGAAAAAGTACGTAAGCAAAAATAAGTATTTTTACGTATTAATACGTATTTTTTGGATTTATTTTTTTATTTTTGATGAAAATAAATGAGGAACAACAAATTAGTTTTTAATCGGCTAAAAATTAGACTCATGAAAGAAGAACCAACCGTTTGTTATTCCTGTGCCAATGAAAATTGTTTTATCAAGAAACATTTGCATTTAGAGCAGATGACAAGTTATATTTCTAAAAAACAGAATATAATCTGTAAAAAATCGGATCAGTTTATTACCGAAGGCTCGCCTTTGCAGGGGCTTTATTTTATTTGCAAAGGAAAAGCCAAAACAGTAAAAACGGGAATTAACGGTCGGGAACAAATCGTTCGATTAACCAAAAACGGTGATATAATTGGTTTTCGCGGATTTGGAACGAGCAAGCGATATTTGATTGGCGCTTATGCATTGGAAGATACGGTTTTGTGCAATTTCAGTAATGAAACAATGATTGAAATTCTAAAGCACATTCCCGAATTTACGTATGCCTTAATGTTGTTTTATGCCGAGGAATTGAACAAAAGTGAAAACAATATCCGCAAAATTGCACACATGAATGTTCGGGAACGTGTGATTGATTTGTTGCTTTACATTCATCGCAAATTTGGACAAACTAATGGTTTTATTGATATTGAGCTTTCACGAAAGGAAATTGCTGATTTTGCCGGAACTACTGAAGAACAAGCCATTCGAATCTTATCAAGCCTGAAAAAGGAATCTCTGATTAAAACGGAAGGAAAGCGTGTTGGAATTTTGGAAGTTTCAACCTTGCGAGCTGAAATTATGGAGCATAAGTATTTTTAATTTTCTAAGTTGCTAAGATTCTAAGATGCTAAGGTTTCTGATTGTGGGGATGCATTGCAATGCGTCTGCATTTTAACACATAGAAACATAGAATTTGAAATCTGTCGAAAAAGATTATTTTAAAAATCTAGATTTTTACACATAGCTATGTGTATTTATGAAAGTGAAACGCCCTTGAGGTATTTTAAAATCTATGTTTCTATGTGTTAAAAATGATTGTACGTACAAATATTTATTTTTTCCTTCCCACAAATCGAATTACAGAACCTGTTCCGTTATGGAATAAACCTTCGCTGAGTTCGATTTCTTTTTCTTCCAATTCGATGATTTCATAATTTGGAAAATCAGCTTTGATTTCTTCGATTGAAAAAAGAGATTCAATATCTTTTGGTCCGCCGACTTTTTCGTTTTTAGTTACATATTCTAAATGCTTTTTGCTGAAAGCTTCAAATATAATAATTCCGTTTTTGCGTAAAAGTTGATCAAGCTGTTTGTGAATTTCCGATTTAATTTCAGCTGGAAAATGCGCGTAAATCAATGCAATTGCATCAAATTGTTCTGCTTCGAAATCTAGAGTTTCTAATTCGCCAACCTGATAATCAATCGAAACGTTATTTGCTTCAGCAAGTTTTAATGCTTTGTTTCTGCCTTCTTCGCTAATATCAAAAGCCGAAACCTGCCAGCCTAATTTTGCTGCAAAAATGGCATTTCGGCCTTCGCCTTCGGCAGGAAAAAGAATAGAGGCTGGGTTTAGTTTTTCTAGTTGTTCTTTTAAAAAGTTATTGGGTTCTTCGCCGTATGCGAACTCTTCGCTTTTATAACGGTCGTCCCAACGCTGAGTCCAGTTGTTCATGGTTTATATATTGAATTTAATTATTAAAGGTTTATGGTCACTGTACAAAGTCCAATCTTTATAACTTCCTACTTCCACACTTTCTAAAACTTCGACAAAATCATTTGAAGCAAAGCAATAATCCATATGATAGGGCTTGTTTTCGTGTCGATACATATACAAAGTTGGATGCTCTTCTTTGCCTTGAATTTGATTGAAGTATTTATGATACGTGCTGAAAATATTCTTTTCGGCTAGTTTGTTTACCACAGTGGTATGATTGCCTTCGCGACGTGGTTTATCCCAAATGGCATTGCTGTTGAAATCGCCAATCAAAATGGTTTTGGTTTCTTTGATTAGATTTTCGTAAAAATTAATCGCTTTCCAAATCTGTGTTACATATGCGCCATCTTTATCTGCAGGATTATTTGCCCAAATGGCAAATAGTATAAAATCAGCTTTTCCTCCCGTAACGGCTATTGGTAGGATATTTTTAAAATCTGGATTATGACAATCTAATAATTGAAACCGATAATCGCTATAAGAAAAAACGCTAAGACCTTTATTCGGATTTGTGCCGAACCAAAGAATATCTTTTGGTGTTTGTATTTTGGTTGGAAATTTTAATTTTTCAGGACTTTCACATTCAGAAATTACAGCAATATCAGGATTATGAGCGAGAATGAATTCTGCTTTTTTTCTGAAGGCCATGTTGCAGTTCCAAGCGATGATTTTCATTTGAAAATTAAATTATTTCTCACTCAAATATAATGATTAAAGGGAAGAATATTTTTGTGATTCAAAAAAAAAATACCCCTCTTCTAAAAATAGAAAAAGGGCAATTTATATATTTAGATTTCTTTAATCTTAGCCGACAAATTTTGTTTCTCCGCTATTTACATCAATTTCAGCAAAATTATGTTTTCCAATCACGATAAGCAGTTTGTTCGAGTTATAACCAACATATCTAATTTCAGGTTCGCCTTTTTTAGGTTTTCCGCAGATCGAAATTACATTAGTTTGCCATTTCAGTTTTTTTCTTTTGTAGGCAGAAACGGTCTGTAGATCATTTTCAACATAATAAACCATGTTGTTTTTTTTGATTCCTCTTTTTTGGGTTTTGGCAAAATTAATTTCGGAGTTTTTCGAAATTAAGGCATCATCGTATTTTTGGGCAATACCTGTTTGCGTGACAATAAAAGTCAGCAATGACAATTTTAGAAATGGTTTCATTAGGATAGAATTGGGGGTTCATAATCACTTCAAATATAATTAATTAAACATATAATCCGCATTATTTTTGAAATAAAAAAATACCCTTTCCAGAAATAGGAAAAGGGTAAAAAATATGAGTTAAATTTTAAGAAAAATTATTTTTTCCAGCTAAAAATTCTAGGATTAACAGAAATCATTAACCAAGCCCAATTGTTGGTATGATTTGCATCTCCATTTTTGATAAATTCCATTGTTTTAGAACCAAACATTTGAGAATAACCGCCTGTTACAGTGATGTCTTTTTTGAAATTATATCCAAAACTTGCATCAATTTCAGTTCCTAAATAGGAATCTAGTTTTTCATTTGCAGGAGTAACAACATCAGCTGCTGCTAAAAACACATGCGGCATAAGAGCAAATTGCCATTTGTTTATATTGTAATTCAATTTTATAAAAGCATCTTGCAAACCAACATTGTTTAAGTGATTTCCAACATAAAAATAATCCATGTAACCGTTAAATCCGTGGTTGGTTCCAAAAATCGGGTTAAAAGATTTAATTACGGTACTGCCGTCATTTGAAGCTTTTCCTGATAAAAATTCATATCCTAAACCAGCTTTAAATGATTCTGTTATGCTGTAATTAAAATTTGCAGCGGCATTCCAAGCGCTTACTTGCAGATCAGTACTTTTTCCAGTTTGTCCGTATATCCAAAAGTTACTGTCTATTTTGCTTGATTTGTAAGTTAGATAAGGTCCAAAAGTCTGTTTATAATCAACTAAAAGTTTTGCATCTGCGTTTGCATATTCGTAACCAGTGTTAAGCAATAAAAAACTTAAACCTAAATCAGTGCTAAATTGATTGTGATACCAAGCGTATTGCATCGCTTTATAATTGGCAACTGTATAAGGAGTTTGAACTGCATTTTCAGCAGTTGAATTATAGGCTCCTCCAAAATCTAACTTTTGCTTTTCTGTCTGATAGGTAATGGTAAGCGCATCGTGGCTTTGAGCCTGTTGGGCCCAGTCCATTTCACCCAAAATACGTTGATTGTCATAAGAAAGAACTTGACGCCCCATTCTCGCACTCCATTTTTCGGTAAAATTATATTGTGCCCAAGCTTCAAAAACAGCTACACCATTTTTATCGGCAACGGTTGCAGTAGGAACATCACCCCATGTTCTGGTATTTTGAAAAGTTAATTTTACAATTAAATCATCTTGTTTGAAATTAATGTTTAAGCGCGAACGTTGAGATATTTGAGAAGTTGCTTTTTGTCCTTCTGGCAGCAAAGTTTTGTAACCGTTGCGATATTCAAAACGTGGCCTAATTTGAAGATTTACGTCTAATTCTTGTGCCTGTAAGGCAGCGGTAGATCCTAGAAGTAACAGGAAAATAATTCTGATTTGTTTCATGGGTGATATTTTTTTTAGTCGTAAATTTATAAGAAAAAGCCATGTTTTATCATATTTCTAATTTTTTTTTAATCTAAGTCTAATATACAGGTTCTAATTTTGTCTTGCTTATTTTAACTCGTTTTTCCTTAGATAGCTGTGTTATAGTGTAATGCATCCAAACGAGACAGGCAGTTGAAAAAATTAGAATAAAAATCCATGAACTTGACCAGATTCCAGTTTCAGTCAGTAAATATCCGAAGATAATTGGGCCAAAGAAACCGCCTAATCCGCCAATCATTCCGACCATTCCGCCCACAACGCCAACTTCTTTTGGAAAGTATTCTGGAATGTGTTTGTAAACCGCTGCTTTTCCGATTCCCCACGAAATCCCAATAAGAATTACCAAAAATAGGAATACCCACATATTGGCATCAAATTTAATAACAGTAACTCCTTTTGCTATCAGTTCTTTTTTTGCAACACTTTGGTTGTGAGCTACTACAACATCTTGCCAGCTAGTAGAAGTTGGGAAAATAGCATTTTCATTCATGTTGGCAGTTTTTTGTGCAATAGGATATTCTTTATCGCCAATTTTTACGGTTTTATCGCTGATTTCATTTACGACACCTTTTTTAGCAGCTAATATTCCTGGTCCTGAAGTAGTAATTTCCATTTTTGGAATTGATAGTAAAGCACTTAAAATTACAGAAGAACCCAAAACCCAATACATTACTTTTCTTGCTCCAAATTTATCAGACAAATAACCTCCAAAAGCTCTAATTACTCCAGATGGTAAACTGAACATGGTTGCGAACAAACCGCCCATTACTAAGCTCGTTTGGTAAACGTTCATAAAATTTGGCAACAGCCATTGTGAATAGGCTACAAAACATCCGAAAACCAAGAAGTAATATGCTCCAAAACGCCAAACTCTTTGTGATTTTAGTGGCAAAAGCATTTGCGAAACACTTTTGCCGCTACTTTCTATTTTTTTGTTTTGAGCGAAAATTAAAAAGGCAACACCGATTACGACCAATGAAACAGCATATATGACAGGAAGAATTTTCCATCCGTTTTGTGGATCATTGATTGAAAAATGATTTAATAGAGAAGGAGCTAAAAACGTTGTAATTGCGGCACCGGCATTTCCCATTCCGAAAATTCCTAAAGCGCGGCCTTGCCATTCTTTTGGATACCAGATTGATGTATAGCCAATTCCGACTGCAAAACTTGTTCCGACCATTCCGAATAAAAAGCTAAGTAAGGCAAACATGGCGAAACTGTCAGCGTAGGGAAGGAGAAACAGCGGAATCGAACAAAGCAGTAATAACAGTGAAAAAACATATTTTCCGCCAAATTTATCAGTTAAAATTCCGATAGGAAGACGCATGATAGATCCAGTTAAGATTGGAATACCTAAAAGCCATCCAACCTGAACAACACTCCAGTGGAAAATTCCGTTATCAACCAAAAAGGTTACTAAAACACCATTTAATGTCCAGCAGGCAAAACACACTGTAAATGCCAATGTGTTCAAAAATAAAATTTTGTGTGATTGCGATAGTGAGTTTGTATTTTTCATAGCACTTATATTTTTAAGTAAAAATAAGTACTATAACTTAGTTAAAACCTGCCAAAACGCAGTTTTTGATAAATAATTACGTATTTATACGTATTTTTTAAATTAAAGAATACTCGGCAGCTTTATTAGAAAGTTCCATCAAGTTTTTTACTTTCAATTTTTTCATCAGATTAAAACGATGAACTTCAGCAGTTCTTTTACTGATTTCAAGAGCTTCAGCTATTTCTTTGTTTCCTTTACCTGATAAAAGAAGTGTCAAGATTTCTTTTTCTCTTTTGGTAATCATCATTTCTTCGCCTAAATTTTGTTTAGGTTCTAGTGATGCAGATGAATTTGTCAATTGGCTAATTAATATAGAAGAAATGTCTCCGCTAAAATATTTTCCTCCTGCAGCGACACTATGTAAAGCTTTTAAGAATTCTTCTTTGCTTGAACCTTTTAATAAATAACCATCAGCTCCAGCTTTTATCGATTTCAATACATATTCTTCCGATTCGTGCATTGAAAGCATGATGATTTTTACGCTGTTTTTTTCGTTTCTAAGTTTTTCTACTACCTCTATGCCCGTTAAGTTTGGCATACGAATATCTACTATAAGTAAATCAGGATTTGTTGCTGTAACAACTTCAAGCGCATCTGCGCCATCAATCGCTTCGCCTACAACCTCGATGTTTGCTTCGTTTTCAAGCAAAGATTTGATTCCGTCTCTAACAAAAACATGGTCATCTGCTAATACTACACGAATGATATTGCTCATAGTTTACTTAATTTTGATTCTCTATTTTTACGTATATTCATCTAAAAAGAAGACGCTAATATACGTACTTTTTTTAAAAATAAATTCCAATATTAAAATTTCTAATCTTGGAAATTCCAAATTCCAAAGGATTATGTGCTCAGATTTATAAAAGTTTAAAACTTTTTGACAAAGTTTGCTTTTTAATTGCCTACAGCTTTAGCTGGAGGTTTTGAAGATATGATATGAGGCTTTAGCCAAATGCATAAGTTAGGCTAAAGCCCTTTTGAAGACTTGCTTTTTACCTCCAGCTAAAGCTAGAGGCAATTGAACTTTTTATTGATGGAACAAATCTTCTTCTGAAAACATGTGCTCGCGAGAGGGATAGGAGCAAGCTACCGGAGTAGCGCGGATAGCCCGACAGTATTAGGGAAAGTGGGCGAATATAGATAAAGATCGATAGCCCACTTTTTCTAATACTGGCTCGCCATGATAATTAGATAATGAGTTAATGTATCAATTAGATAATTCTTATGAATGCGTTAAATAATTATCTAATTTTCTAATTGACTAATTATCTTATTTAAGAATTGGAATATTAAAAGTAATCCTGGTTCCTTCGCCTGGAATGGAGTTCATGAAAACGCGACCGTTAATGTATTGGATTCTTTCTTTCATGAATAAAAGGCCCATTCCGGATTCGCTGTTACGTTTTTTGTCGACTGAATTGACATCAAAACCTTTTCCGTTATCATCTACGATGATACTTAAAAGTGTTTCGCTGTGTGAAAGCTGCACAATAATATGAGTCGATTCGGCATATTTAATGGCGTTGTTGATGGCTTCTTGCGTCAAACGGTAAATATTGATTTCAATTAAGGAATCCAAACGCTGGTCGAAATCGGTTTTATTATAAAAAAGGATTTCTTTTCCCGTAAGTTTTGAAAGTTCCTGTGTTAGTTTTGCTAAAGAAGAAACTATTCCGTGATCGCTTAATTCTGGGGGCATTAAGTTGAAAGTGGCCGTGCGGACACCTTTTATAATATCCAAAGAAAGTTTCTTTAAATACTCAATTTTTTGTTCTGATTTTTCTCTGTCATCTAAATTAATGCTTTCTAAACTGAATTTTAAACCCGTGAGCATTTGCCCAATTCCGTCGTGAATTTCTTTGGCGATTCGGTTTTGTTCGTTTTCCTGATTTTCAACGATTTTGCTTGAAATAATTTTTTGTTGATTGATTTTTTCAGTCGTGTTTTCCAAGTTTAAACGCTCGACTTCACGTTGTGCTTTTTTGCGTTCGGTGATATTGAAACAGACAATCAAAAGTTCCAGTTCGTCTTTTTTGATCATTACGGGAACCATTGATAAATCGAGCCAAATTTCTTTTTCTTCTTTGGTCAAAATTTTCATTTCGCCCTGCCAGCCACTGCGCTGTTTTTCGAAAATCAGGCGGTCAAAATTAACCTGTTCTTTTTCGTCAGCAGTAAGGACTTCAGAGAATTTTTTGTTGGATGAAAATTTAGTGTAATTGAGAAGTTTAGCGAATTTTTCTCCAATATGAATAATGGAACCGTCTGGCGAAATTCGGCAATAAAGCAACGTGTTCTCCATTGCGTAATTGAGCGATTTTAATTCTTTTACAGAGTTTTCTTTGATTTCGCTCAGAATTTCGGTGTCGTATGCGAGTTTGAGCGCTTTCTTTTCAGAAGATAAAAGCTTGGCGATTAATCGTTCGATTTTCTTGTTGGTTGGTTTGAAAATGAAGAAGAATTCCAAAAGAAGAACAAGTAAAGTGAATCCGAAAATCCAATATTCTATTCGGCGTTGTTCGGTTACTTTTTCGTGCGCTTCAAGATCGTATTGCGTTACAATCTGGTTCATTTTTGAAAGGAAAATGCCTTCGTTTTCTAAAATCGTCTGAACCAATTTTTGATTTTCAGATGCCGATTTTTTCTGCTGTAAATTCAATAAAAAGGCGTCCGTGGTTTTTGCAATTTTATTGAAAATTGGGTTGATTTCTAGATATAGCTTATTTAGCGTTTCTGATTTTTCTTTTGGAAAAGCTAAGCTGTCATTTCCATTTTCCAGCGCGTTTTGGTTTCTTTTCCAAAGCTCTAAAACTTCTTTTAAATGCGAAGTTTTTTTGGCTGTAGCCGAATCAGAAACGTAATGTAGAATCAGAACTTCTTTTACGATTTTCTGGCTTAGCATTCTTTGCTTGCCCGAAAAATTAATGATTTTAGAATCGCTTAGTTGCTGATTCAGATTGTATTGCACTAAAAATTGACTGATAATTATAGTTAAGGCAATAGTAAGAAGTGCAAAAAAATACAGACGTCGTAAATTTTTGAAAGTGATTTTTTCTGCAGCTTCCTGATTGCTTTTTTTCATATCTTTTTACAATCCCAAAGAAGCTTTTATTAGGTTTAAGTTTTCTTCAGAATAATTGATTTTTAAGGCTTCTTGATGTCCTTTGTCCGACATTTTATCCCAAGTTTTTTTGATGATGTTTTTCAGCTTTTCTTCATCATGTTTATGAACGAAAGGTTCTAAGTAATATTCTAAAAAGACTAGGCAAATTACATCTTCCAATAATTGAGTTTCGGCATCTTTTTTCAGCAGTTTTTTCTCAATTAAGAATGAAACACGATCGATAAAAGCTTGATCGTAACCTGCTTTTGCCAGAATTTCGGCCGTAGTTTTAGAGTGGAATTTTTTCAATTCCTCTCTCCATTTCAAATAACCCACACGATCCATTGGGTACGATTCGCGAGCGACTTTCCATCGGCAGATATGCTGTGCTTTTGAAGCAATCTGAATTTCTTCTGAGGCATTTGGTTCAAACTGCATCAGTCTTTCGTACATCCTGTTCGAATACAGTAATTCTTTTGGATATTCTTTATTTTGGTATAATTCGATGTTCGGATCTTGTGCATTTTCAGCATCAATCCATTCGCTTGCTTTTTGAAAAGGTGTAGTCATTTTTTTGGTTAAGTAATAGATTTCAAAGATACGGAATTAGTGGAAAAGTCGAAAGTCTAAAGTGAGATGAAAGAAGCAAGAGGCAAGACTATATAGGTTTTCAAATCTTGCTTCTTGCTTCTTGCCTCTTAAAAGTCTAATCTACGAACCCAACAAAAACTTCATCTTCAACAATTTTAATCGGGTAAGTTGCAATGCTATATTCTTCGCCATTTAAGTTCGAGCCATCTACTAAAGAAAATGTTTTTTTATGCATCGGGCAGGCGATTTTCGGAATATCGTCGGCAGAGCCTGTCATTCCTCTTGAAAGCACCATTTCCATTTTATGTGGACAGGCGTTTTGGCAAGCGTACCATTCATTCCTGCGTGTGAAATTGAAAATCGCAATTTGTTTGTTTTTGTATTTGATACATCCGCCTCGATTGGTTGGAAAATCTTCTACTTTACCTGCTTTGAACCAAATTGTTGCATCGCTCGCATGAACTGTTTCGTATTGATTTAAGATTTCTTCCATTTTGATTGAGTTTTTTGTTCCTGTTTCTTAGCCCTCTTTTTACAATCAAGAGAGATTTGATGGCGCAGTAAAAAAGAGGGTAAGAAGGACAGCAAACGTTTAATGATTTTTTTCTTTTTTTTTGGAGCTTGGCGTTTTGCCACTAAGGCGCAAAGGCGCTAAGTTTTTTTAAGTTTTTGTAATTTGACTTTGTGTCTTTGTGTCTTTGTGGCAAGATATTTTTTTAAGTCCAGGCTTTTGGCATTTTTTGATCTCTTAGCGGAACAAAAACAGCATTATCGTCTTTTTCGTCTGAGTTTATAAAGTGATTGAAACGTTTTAATAATCTTGGTTTTTCTAGCACTTGTTTCCATTCGCATTCGAAAGTGTTGACTAAAGTCTGCATTTCGGCTTCAAGCGTTTCGCAGATTCCTAAACTGTCTTCGATGATTACTTGTTTCAAATAATCTAAACCACCGTCTAGTTTTTCCAACCAAGTTGAAGTTCGAATCAGCGGACCTGCTGTTCTGATGTAATACATTAAGAAACGATCCATGTATTTGATTACGGTTTCCTTGTCTATTTTTTCTGCCAATAAAACAGCGTGTTTTGGATTGGCTCCACCGTTTCCGCAGATGTATAAATTCCATCCGCCTTCAACAGCGATTAATCCGAAATCTTTTCCGCGTGCTTCGGCACATTCGCGAATGCAAGCTGAAACACCACCTTTTAATTTGTGAGGAGAACGAATTCCTTTGTATCTATTTTCAAGTTCGATGGCAAATCCAGCGCTGTCGTCCATTCCGTAACGGCACCAAGCATTTCCAACACAGCTTTTTACGGCACGAAGGGATTTTCCATAAGCATGACCGCTTTCAAAACCATTGTCGATTAAGATTTTCCAGATTTTCGGCAAGTCACTTAAATGCGCTCCGAACAAATCAACTCTTTGTGCTCCAGTGATTTTAGTGTACAAATCGAATTGTTTTGCCACTTCGCCAATTACAATTAATTTCTCTGCAGTAATTTCGCCTCCAGCAACTCTTGGAACAACCGAATAGGTTCCGTTTCGTTGAATGTTGGCCAAAAATCTATCGTTGGTATCTTGAGTTGTTATGTGTTTGTTGGCCGTATCATTATAAATACTAGAGAATATAGAAGCAACAACAGGTTTGCAGACTTCACATCCGTCGCCTTTTCCATGATGATCTAAAACATCGTAGAAATTCTCGTATTTGTTGATTTTTACCAAATCGAATAATTCTTGACGTGTGTAGCTGAAATGTTCGCATATCACTTCTTTGACTTCTTTTCCTAAAGATTTTTGTGTTGCTTTTACTAAATCTGAAACCATTGGTTTACAGCCGCCACAGCCCGAAGTCGCTTTGGTTGCTTTTACAACATCTGAAAGTGTAGCGCAAGATTCATCCAAGATTTTACAGCAGATAGCACCTTTGGTAACGTTTTCGCAAGAACAGATTACCGCTGTGTCTGGCAAATCGATTACACTTCCTAAAGAAGAACCTTCAGAACCATCACGAGAACCTAAAATCAAATCTTCTGGGTTTTTCGGCAGTGCCATTTCATTAATATAAATCTGGAAAAGCGAACCATAATCGCTAGAATCTCCGACTAAAATTCCACCCAAAAGTTTTTTCGAATCTTTGGTAACGTTGATTCTTTTATAAACTCCACTCAATTTATTCTCATAAATAATAGCAGTAACGTCATTATTTTCAATAAAAGGATCACCAAAACTTGCCACTTCCACACCAATCAATTTCAATTGTGTAGACATATCGATGGTTTCTCTCATGGTTTTATCACCATTTAAGATTTGCTCTGCAGCAACATCCGCCATTTCGTAACCTGGAGCAACCAATCCGTAAATGTTTTGGTTGTAAAGTGCAGCTTCACCAATAGCAAAAATGCAAGGATCTGAAGTTCGCATTTGATTGTTTACCACAATTCCGCCTCTTACGCCAACTTCAAGTCCCGAAACTCTTGCCAGTTCGTCGCGAGGTTTGATTCCTGCTGAAATCACAAGCATATCGACTTTTAGTAATTCGTCGTTTTCAAACATCATTCCCGTTATATTTTCCTTTCCGTCAATATATTGCGTTGCTTTGTTAAGATGAATTCCAATATTTAATTCTTCAATTTTTGATTGAAGCATATCACTCGCGCCTTGATCCAATTGTCTCGGCATTAAACGCGGTGCAAATTCTACCACGTGCGGATTCAATCCTAAATCTCTAACAGCTTTTGCAGCTTCAAGACCTAATAATCCTCCACCTAAAACAGCAGCATCTGTCGCGCCTTTTTGTTTTATTTTTTTAGCGTAAGCCATAATTGCATCCAGATCTTCTATTGTTCTGTAAACAAAAACACCTTCTTTTTCGACACCTTCAATTGGCGGTACAAAAGCCGAAGAACCAGTTGCTAAAACTAAGTAGTCGTACGTATGTGTTTTGCCTAAATGTGTATGTATAGTTTTTGAATCACGATTAATATCTGTAATAAGTTCAGATGTGTTTAGAATAATATTGTTTTCTGCGTACCATTCGGTCGTAGATAATGATAGATCATCTGCCGTTTTTCCTCCAAAGTATTCGCTTAAGTGAACACGATCATAGGCGCGTCTTGGCTCTTCTCCAAATACTGTGATTTGATACTTTTCTTGTCCTGATTTTGCAACAAACTTTTCGCAAAATTTATAACCAACCATGCCGTTTCCAACTACTATTACTCTAATCATGATTTCTTTAATTAAGTATTACTACGCAAATATAAGTATTTATACTTATAAAAAATACGTAAATAATTTATTTTTTAGCAAGAAAGTGTATTTTGGAACTACGTATTTTGGCTTAATCTTTTACATAGCGTAGGTTTTGAACGATTTTGGAGTAATTCGGTTTTTTAAAATTTGAAAGGATTCTAAATAAGCGTTTCAAAAAAATGTCGTAAATTCATAAGAATTTTACATTTGTTTTACGAAGAAGAACATTTTTAAACTAAAATCTCATGAAAAAAGTACTTTCAATATTGTTTTTAACAGTTTTAATGATAAGCTGTAAAACGACTGCAAATAAAGAATCTGCCACAACATCTTCAGTAAGCTCAACAGAAGAAGATCTAAAATATTATTTTAAAGGAACAGGAAATGAGCCGTTTTGGGGAATCAAAATAGGAAATGAGGAAATCGTTTTTACGTCATTAATACCAGGAAAAGAAAAAATCATTTTTCCTGCCGTTGATGCGATTCGAGCAATGGATGCTAATGTGAAAATGTATAAAGTAAATAATGAAACGACTTCTGCGACTATAACAATTCAGCAATTAGATTGTCAAGATTCAATGTCTGGTGCGATTTCGCCTTACAGCGTAAAAGTTGAAATTAGAAATAATTCAGAATTAGAAACGAAGAAACTTAGCGGATGCGGAAAATATCTTACCGATTATCGTCTTCACGATATTTGGGTTTTGGAAGAATTAAACGGTTACAAAGTTTTTGCAACCGATTTTCAAAAGGAATTTCCGAGAATCGAGATTAACTCGGCTGAAAATAAATTTATGGGATATGGCGGTTGCAATTCAATAACCGGACAAATCTTTTTCGAAAAAGATCTTTTGCGTTTTACCAAAGTGATTTCAACTTTAATGGCTTGTCCGCAAGGAAATAAAGAAGGAGAATTTACTAAAGCCTTGCAGAGTACGAATACTTATTCGATTGGGAATAATCAATTGATCTTGTCAAATCCTTCTGGAAAATTGGCTGTTTTTAAGAAGGTCGATTGATTTTTTATTTCTCCCGCAGATTTTGCAGATTAAGCAGAATAAATCTATTTAATCTGTAAAATCTATGGCAGTAAAAATATCTGCTCAATCAGCAAAATCTGCGAGAGCTTACATTTTTATAAATCGAAATTATTCAAACAATTCCTTAGGTTCTTCATCTTCTTGTTCTTCTTCAATAAAATCCAATTCTAAAGCTTTCACGCTCTGAACCGCATTTCCGGCAATACCGCGAATAGAACCGTACATGCCTAATGTATTATGAACCACTTTTTCAATTTGTTTTTCACGCTGTTTCCAGATTCTTTGCATCGCTCTTTTTTCTGATTCCAGATCGTTTTGCATTTGTGTAAAACCTTCTACAATTCCTTCAATCTGCAGACGGAATTCGTTGCTGGTTAAGAAATCATACAACATCGACATTTTATCACCTTTGTTTTCCTGCGCTTGAACCGCTTGGTTAATTTGAATTAGGGACTGACGCAATACTGCACTTAAACCTTTAAATTCTTCATACGTACAAATCCAAATTCCGTCTCGCATGCCCATTCTTTCCATTCCAGAAGGCATCACTTCAGTTACTAAAACTCCAATATTGGCTCTTTTAGTTCTAATGTCGTTTTTGAATTTCTCAATCCAAGAAGGCTGGAATGCTTTTGTTCTCTTGCTTTCGTAATAAATAGAACCGCAGTTTTGATGCTCGCGTGTGTTTACAATTTGAAGACAGTCGGCACCATTGACACCTTTTTTAACTTCATCAATGCTGTCGAGGGGGAAGTTGTTGGCCAGCCATTCTTCAATCGCTAATTCCATTACTTCGCCTTGCAATTGCATCGAACCTTGTTCCTGCTTGCGTTTCATTTCTTCCGTCAGCTTTTTTTGTTCTTCAAGCTGTTTCTGAAGTTCTTTGAATTTCAGCTCGTTTTTATCGTCTTCCTGTTTTCTGATTTTTTCACGTTCCAAAGCCAATTGCGCGTTCAATTGTTTTTCGGCTTCGGCTTGAATTGCTTCTTTCATTTCCAGTTTTTCGCGCTGTAATTTGGCGATTTCACCTTCCATTTTATTTAATTCCCTAATTTTTTCTGATTTTTCAGAGAGTTCTTTTTCCATTAAAAGCAAACGATCCTTGTTTTCTTCTTCCAGTTTCGCTTTCAGCTTTTCAGAAATTTCTTTTTCCGCTGTTTTTTTCTCGCGTTCCAAACGTTCTGCAAAAAGTTCGTTTTCCTGTTTTTTCTTCGCTTCAAATTCGGCTTTGGCTTTTTCCAATTGTTCGTTTTTAAGCTCTAATTCACGGTTTTGAATATTGGCTTTTTGCTGGAATTCTTTACGAATGCTATCTTCCAATTGATGTTTTAAGACATCATTTACGTCGATAGGAGTTCCGCAGTTTGGACACTGAATTGAAGATTGCTCGGCCATTTTTATTGAAATTTTTATTGTAGAATTATAATTTGCTAAGGTATTTAAAACTTCTGTTTTTCTTATGCGGATTTCTGTACTAAATTGTAACGAATTTTTGTTATGGCCACGAGACGCTAAGGCTCTAAGTTTTTTTCTATTCCCGATAGCTATCGGGATAAAAGGATTAAAAGGACTTCGTTCATTTTTTTGTCAGGATGACAAACTATACGCTTCTTTCTACTTAAAAAAAAACTTTGCGTCTTAGCGACTTTGAGGCAATAAAAAGGCAACAGCAGATCGAGTAATATCAGAATTATCTTCTTTTGAAATTATAATCGAAACATTTGTAAAAAGATTTACTTTCTTCAATTCAATAAAACCAATTTCAGGATCTTGATTGTTTTTAGCAATATTTGAAGGAACAATCGAAATTCCTAATCCGTTTTTGACTAATTGCACGATGGAATTGATGTTGTTTGCTTCGTGAATAATCTTCGGCGTAAAGCCATAAAAAGCACAAAGTTCTAATAAAACTTCATGATAATGCGGTGCATAATCTTTATTGAAGAAAACAAAAGTTTCGTCTTTCAATTTTAAAATCTCATTTTCTGATTTTATCTGAACAGATTTTTTATTGTAAACCAATGAAAAACCATCTTTAAACCATAAATGCGATTTTATTTTTGGCGAATGAATCGGAGATCGAATAATTCCCATTTCGATTTTTCCTTGTTCTAAAGCATCAATTTGTTTGGTTGTTGAAATTTCAAAAAGCTTGAAATTGACATACGGAAACTGCGCTTTCAGATGTTTGATTAAATCTGAAATTATTGATGAATAAATAGAACTTATATAAGCGATTCTGAATTCTCCAGAAACGTTTTCTGCTATTTTTTTTGTTTTAGTAGAAATGTGTTCCAAATTCTGGAAAAGAGCTTTAACTTCTTTTTCAAAATATTTTCCAGCTTCGGTCAATTCTACTTTTTTATTGTTTCTGATGAAAAGTTTTGCCTGCAGTTCTTCTTCTAGTTCAGCTATTTGTCGGCTTAACGGCGGTTGCGAAATAAAGAGTTTTTCTGAGGCTTTGGTAAAGTTCAGTTCTTCGGCTACAGCCAAAAAATATTTTAAGTGACGTAATTCCATGATACTTTTAAAGTATTGTTAAATGATAAAAATAGTATTTTTAAAGTATTTGTGAAAAGAATAGTTTTGAAAAATAAAAAACAAATCTCTCGCAGATCTAAACAGATTTGGCAGATTATTAATGTTTAGATAAATCATCTTAATCATAATAATATCCAATCATTATAATAGCAAAAAGATTCGCTCAATCTGCTCAATCTGCGGGAGATTAAAGAAAAAGAAAAAAAGTTTTCTCGCAGATTTAGCAGATTTAAGCTGAATAAAGAATAAAAAAAGAAAATCATTTTTAAATCTGCTTTAATCTCTTTTAAATCTGCGTGAAAAATTAAAAAAAAACAAAAACCATGAAAAAATCAACTATTGCCGAAATCAAAGAACGATTTGACAATGATGTCGAACGCTTTTCAAATTTAGAAACGGGACAAGTTGCAACAATTGACGCGACTATTTCTTTAGAATTAATAACTGAAGCCTCAAAACGCATTGTCCCAAATGCTACAAATGTTTTGGATGTTGGCTGTGGAGCTGGAAATTATACTTTAAAAATGTTATCTAAAGTGCCAAATTTAAATTGTACGTTAGTCGATTTGAGTTTGCCAATGTTAAATCGTGCTTTTGAAAGAGTTTCGGCAGAAACGAACGGAAAAGTCGAAATCAAACAAGGCGATATCCGCGAAATTGTTTTAGAAGAAAATAGTTTTGATATTATTTTGGCTGGAGCAGTTTTGCATCATTTAAGGGATGATGAAGATTGGGAAACGACTTTTACTAAATTATTCAAATTATTAAAACCAGGAGGTTGTTTGATGATTTCGGATTTAATTACTCAAGACACCGAATTGTTGAACGAATATACATGGCAACGCTATGGCGAATATTTAGAAGGAATAGGAGGGGCAGAATATCGCCAGAAAGTTTTGGATTATATCGAAAAAGAAGATTCGCCTAGATCGATGAATTACCAATTGGATTTAATGAAAAAAGTAGGTTTTTCAAAAGTAGAGATTTTGCATAAAAACATGTGCTTCGGAGCTTTTGGAGGAATTAAATAAGTTTTGTTCGCCACGAATTCACGAATTAATCTAAAATCTTTGCGCATAGATTTTAAAAAATAAATTCGTGAATTCGTGACTATCAAGGACTTATAAAATCTGCGCGGTTTTGTAAACCTGAATTGGGCTCGAAACCAGATTTTCAGTTTTTTTTATGAATTCTTGCAAATAAGATTGATTGTTATGCAAGTCTAATCCTGGCTGATCTTTCCATTCTTCCCAAAGTATAAAAACATTTTCGGAAGTGTGTAAATCGTAACGAATACATGCCGCTTCTTTTCTAGTTTCGGTTACTAGATGTGTCAGCAGGTTTTTAACTTCAATTAAATGCTCTGGTTTACTTTTTAAAATTGCGGTAATCGAAATCATAATTATAAGTTTTTAAAAGTTTGCTCTAAATGTTTCGTATAATTCTCTTTAAAGATAACGATATTTTCTGGTGTAGCACCTTTTTCAACATCATGAAAATGAAATCCGTTTAGGCGTTCCATTCCAGTGAATTTGTTCATTTTATGGAAGCCAAACATTACGCCGTCATCAACAGAAGTTTCTTCGAAGAATTCACCTGAAAGTGTAAAAGCTGTTGCAGGTGCATTCCAGCTTGTCGTCAGCATGTATTTGCGTCCGTGCAGAAGTCCACCAGTTCCGTAATTGATGTCTGGATTTACACGGCTTCTCCCGTCGCTTTTGTATATTCCGTTGTTGTGTCCTTGTGTGAAAACATCGTCGATGTATTTTTTGAAAAGATTTGGCAATTGAAACCACCAAACTGGTGTGTGGTAGATAATTAAATCTGCCCAAACGAATTTTTCTACTTCTTCTTGTAAATCGATTTGATCTTCGATGTGCGTTGTTTTTATTTCGTAATCGTTGTTCTTTGAAAGAAATTCGATTGTCCAATCTTGAACAGTTTTATTGAATTTTCCTCCTGAATGAGCAAATTTCTGCCCGCCGTTAATTATAAATATCTTTTTCATTTTAATTGTTATTTCTTATGAAAATGTACGCGTGAGGGATAGGAGCGATATCCTTTTTCTTTTTTCTTTAAAAAGAAAAAGATTTAGCGGATAGCCCGGTTCGCCACGGCGAAACACGCCCAAATTATTTTAATTGTGAGATTTTTTTTAAACACATAGAAACATAGATTTTTCTTTCTGGAAAAGGGAATGGAAAGAAACTAGTTTCTAATACATAGCTCAAGTGAACGCTTTTGTAGAAAAAGTGAGACTATGTTTCTATGTGTTAAAAAAGAGAATTATTTTATTTTAGCAATCGCCTGATTGATGAATTCTAATTCTGAAGCAGATAAGTCAAAATCCATTGTTTTAGCGTTTGAAATAGCTTGTTCTGCGTTTCTTGCTCCAGCTAACACAATTGAAATTCCTTTTTGTAAAGTTGTCCAGCGTAAAACCAATTGTGATAAGCTTGCTTCTTTTGCGTGTGCTAAAGAAGTTAATTCTTCAACCAAAGTTTTTACTTTTTGAAGATCAAACTGATTGAAATAACCGTTTCTGTGGTCGTTTTCTTTTAATTTGCTGTCAGTGAAATATTTTCCAGTCAATAAACCTCTTTCCATAGGACTGTAAGCAATGATTCCGATATTTTCTGCAACTGTGAAAGGAATTAGTTCTTCTTCAATTTTACGATTTAGCATGCTGTATGCCACTTGATTTGAAGCCACTTGAATTGTTTTTTGTGCTTCCTGAATTTGTGCCACATTGTAATTACTTACTCCGAAAGCTCTGATTTTTCCTTGCTGAATTAAGCTTTCAGCAGCTTCCATTGTTTCAGAAATTGGTGTTGTGGAGTCTGGCCAGTGAATTTGCAGTAAATCAATATAATCAGTTTGAAGACGTTTTAAACTTTCTTCAACTTCTTTGATTACGTTAGCTTTTGATGAATATTTGTAAACGGGAACTTTTTTGCCATTGTCGTCAGCGTCGAAAAAGTAATCGCCTTTTCCGTTATTGCTTCCGTCCCAAACCAAACCGAATTTAGTAAGCAATTGAATTTTAGAACGATCGTAAGGTTTTATAGCTTCTCCGATCATTTCTTCGCTTAAACCAAATCCGTAAAAAGGTGCAGTGTCAATTGTAGTAACGCCGTGATCGATAGAAGCCTGAACAGATGCTATGGAGTCTTTCTTTTCTGTTCCGCCCCACATGGTTCCGCCAATGGCAAATGCACCGTATGTAATAGCTGATAATTCAAGTTCTGAGTTGCCTAATTTTCTATATTCCATGATTGTAATTTTATTTTGATTAATTTGACGAGGCAAAATTATACTGTTTTTATGATTCTTATTTGGTATATATTTGTCTTTTTTAGGTATATTTGCATCTTCAAATAAATGGAATTATGAAAAAAGAAAACTTATATGAACCTTTTACGGTTTCTTTTGAGACGCTTACGGAATATCCAGATGTAGGAGATCGTCATAATTTTTTCGAATTAGTATATATTCTTCAAGGTACAGGAAGACAGTGTATTAATAAGAATATTTTTGAATATGATCCAGGACATTTGTTCTTATTAACGCCAGAGGATTGTCATAATTTTACCATTGAAACCGAAACGAAATTTTTCTTTTTGAGGTTTAATGATATTTATTTGAAGAATTCGAGTCTGCAGAACGAAAACATTCAGCGATTGGAATATATTCTTCAAAATGCGAATCATCAGCCGGGTTGTATTCTAAAAAATGATCCTGACAAATGTTTGGTAAAAGTAATGATCGAAGCCATTTGCCGTGAACATCAAGACAAAGATGTTTATAATCAGGAATTGATTCAGCAATTGGTGAATACGTTGATTATTATTGTGGCCAGAAATATTGCAAAATATCTTCCTGAGCAGGTTAATATTGGAACAGAAGCCAAAGCGATGGATATTCTGCAATACATTCAGAACAATATCTATTATCCTGAAAAAATTAAAGCAGAATCAATTAGTGATTATTTCGGAATTTCGAATACGTATTTAGGCCGTTATTTTAAGAAACATGCTAGCGAAACAATGCAACAGTATATCAGTAATTATAAAACAAAACTGATTGAACACCGTTTGCAATTCAGCGATAAGCGTATTAATGAAATTGCGTACGAGTTTGGTTTTACAGATGAAAGCCACTTTAATAAGTTTTTTAGAAAACAAAAAGGGTATAGTCCGTCTGAATTTAGAAAGTCGATTCGATTGAGTGCTTAAGTCTTTTTTGCCACGAATTCACGAATTTACGCTAATTTCTTAGGCTTTTTTTATTTCACAGAAAGTACTAAAAAATAAAAAATCCGTGTAAATCCGCGTTTTCGCAAAGCGAATCTGTTTTATCCGTGTACTTTAAATTCAAAACCTTAATTAGATAATCTTCTTAATTACACGCAGTTTGTGTGTATGCTTGTTTAATTCAGGATTGTAAATTCCAGTGTGGTCTAAACGGTCAATACGCACTTTTCCACTTGCGTGAATGATGTAATTATTTTCCATTATGATTCCGACATGGGTAATATTTCCTTCATCATTGTCAAAAAATGCCAAATCGCCTGGTTCGCATTCTTCAATAAAGCTTAAAGGATCACCCTCAAGTGCTTGTTGAGAAGCATCTCGGTGAATTTTATAGCCGTTTAATTTATAAACCATTTGAGTAAATCCAGAACAGTCAATTCCAAATGGTGTTTTTCCGCCCCATAAATAGGGAGCATTCAAATACATAAAAGCAGTTTTGATTAATGCACTTTTAGGTTTGATGCCGCTAGTTTTGGTTCCTTCAAAATCAAAGTTCGAAGTATTGATTTCACTGTTGTTTAAAAAAGACAATGAGGCTCCAAGCGGAATTGGAAGCAGTAGATTGTTTGGAGCGGTGATATAATCAATTAAATCTGCATTCAAAATAATTGACTCTTTACTCAAGAGATCAAATTGCTCTTTGGTGATTTCTTGATATTGTTTAGAATCGACCCAGCCTTCGTAGTCGTCAAACTGAATTCTTATTCGAGCCCATTGATTGTGGCGTTCTAAAATTTCGATGTGTTCGCCAAACAAAAGCTGTGTCACGATTTCACTTCTGTCACTAGCTTCAGCTCGAACGGGTACTATGGCAAGATTGCAAATTCCAAACATGTAAGGAAAATTATAAAGTTAAAAATCAGGAGTTACGTTTATAACTCCTGATTTTTTTAGATATTGTTTTAAGCTCTTTCGATAACAATTGCTGATGCGCCACCACCACCGTTGCAAATTGCAGCAGCTCCAGTTTTTGCATTATTTTGTTCTAAAACATTTAGTAAAGTTACAATAATACGTGCTCCAGAAGCTCCCAGAGGATGTCCTAAAGAAACAGCGCCACCGTTTACGTTTACTTTGTTGTTATCTAAATTTAAAATTTTTGAATTGGCCAATCCAACTACAGAGAAGGCTTCATTGAATTCGAAGAAATCAACATCTGAAATTGAGATTCCTGCTTTGTCCAAAGCTTTTGGTAACGCTTTTGCTGGACTTGTTGTAAACCATTTTGGTTCTTGAGCCGCATCTGCATAACCTTTTATGTATGCTAATGGTTTTAAACCTAATGCATTTGCTTTTTCTTCAGACATTAAAACCAAAGCAGCAGCTCCGTCATTAATTGTAGAAGCATTTGCAGCGGTTACAGTTCCGTCTTTTGTAAAAACAGGTGCTAAAGATGGAATTTTATCTAATTTCACATTAGTATATTCTTCGTCTTTAGAGAATATAATTGGTTCGCCACGTCTTTGAGGCACTTCAACAGGAACAACTTCATTATCAAATTTTCCAGCCTCCCAAGCTTTGGCACTTCTTTCGTATGATTGGATAGCGAAAGCGTCTTGTTCTTCACGGCTGATTTTGTATTCAGAGGCACACAAATCAGCGCAAACTCCCATTGCGTTGTTGTCGTAAGCATCTGTCAAACCATCTTTCTGCATTCCGTCAAGCATAGTTGCTGGGCCAAATTTGTTTCCAGCACGCATTTGCACATAGTGCGGGATTAAGCTCATGCTTTCCATTCCGCCCGCTACTACAATTTCAGCGTCGCCACATGCGATTGCTTGCGCGGCAAACATTACGGCTTTCATTCCAGAAGCACATACTTTGTTTACTGTTGTCGCAGCGACTTCTTCAGACAGACCAGCAAAAAGTGCTGCTTGACGTGCCGGAGCTTGTCCAACACCTGCCTGAATTACATTCCCCATGAAAACTTCATCGACTAATTTTGGGTCAAGGTTAATTTTTGAAAGGGCTCCTTTTATAGCAGCAGCGCCTAATTTTGGTGCAGGTACAGTAGATAACCCGCCCATGAAACTTCCGATAGGTGTTCTAACGGCAGAAACGATAACAACTCTTTTGTTCATTTTCTGTTTAATAATAGTTAGTAAGCAAATTTACTCTTTATTTGAATAAATTCAAACTTTGTATTGAATAGTGAATTTTAAATTTAAGGTGAAATTTTTGTTAATTCTATTTGTTTGATTGTGAAGCGGTTTTGAAAAAAGATGAAAAAAAACTAAAAAAACTCAAAAAAAAGCTTGTGAGAAAAGGAATGTTGTTATACATTTGCACTCGCAAAACGGAAGCAATTCCTTGAGCAAGGAGAGGTGCCAGAGCGGTAATGGAGCAGATTGCTAATCTGTCGACGGGTAACCGTCGCCAGGGTTCGAGTCCCTGTCTCTCCGCTTAAATTTTGCCTCGGGGTGTAGCGTAGCCCGGTTATCGCGCCTGCTTTGGGAGCAGGAGGCCGCAGGTTCGAATCCTGCCACCCCGACTACAATTGAAATAATGGACGCATAGCTCAGCTGGATAGAGCACCTGCCTTCTAAGCAGGCGGTCGAAGGTTCGAATCCTTCTGCGTTCACAATAAGCCACTCAAATCGAGTGGCTTTTTTGTTTTATAACATTTTAGCGAGAAATTACTATGTACGCCATGAGTTGGATATTCTCTATCTGAAACCGGTATTGAGCTTATTCCTTTTATAAGTCAAATGAAACAGCGGGCTGAAAGACAGATAGCTTTGATTTAAAACTATAATAGGAATGCTTAGTTTAAATTGGTTAAAAAGTCAATGACTACGGCGTTTCTTGCTTTTTTAATATATTTTGCACTAAATTGCTTCTTCATTTTTAATTCTAAACAATAAATAAAATTTTACTGCAATCCATGAATGAAGAAATTAAATTATACCGAAACTTTAAGAAAACCAGAAATTTACTTTTGTATGCTTTTGCTGTCAACATTCTATTAGCGATTATGCTTTTATACGGCATAGGAACTTTTGATGGAATATTTAAAATAAAACTATCCATTGCTTCTGGTGCTATTCTTTTGATAATGTTTGTTTTGTCATTTAAAATGCTTGCCAGTATAAAAGATAAGTCTCCATTGATTCAAATAGATTCAAATGTTTTTTCTGGGAGAACAACACCTGTAGCAAAAGCTTTTGGGAGGATAGAATGGCAAGATGTTACCGATTTGCAATTAAAGAAGGTTGGAGGTGATACTTTGGTTGCCATAACAATTGACAATGTATCGAAATATGACGGAAAGGTTTCTAAATTTCTTTGGAAAATGGCTTATGATGAGCAAAATTCGAAATTGAATATAATGTATTCGGCTTCAGAAATTGAAATTAATGCAGATGAATTGTATAAGCTGTTTTTAAAATACTGGGAAAAATAAAAATAGTCTGTTATAAAATTTAAGAGCCACTTAACTAAAGTGGCTCTTTTGTTAGTTCTAAATGCAAAATCGGATAGGGTTTGCCACAGCCGTCTAAATCAGAGGTAGATTTTACTTCAAATCCAAAATGCTTGTAAAATGAAGTGGCTGTTTGGTTCTCTTTATTCACATCAACTTTTGAGATTTTAAGCTCATTAATTGCATATAGTAATAATCTCTTGCCAATTCCTTTTCCTATTTGGTCTGCTGTTACAAACAACATTTCTAAGCTTTCATCATGAGTTCCGACAAAACCAATAATTTGTTGTTGGTCATTTTTTATGCAGTACAATGAAACATTGTCAAAAAAGTTTGGAATAAGCTCTTTGTAAAATATAAAATCTTCAGGTTTTAAGAAGTCATGCGTTGCTTTTACAGAAGATTCCCAAACCGAAATCAATTCAGGATATTCTGTTTTATTTACTTTTTGAATCACAGTCTAGATTGTTTAATTTTTTGATGACTGGCAAAAATAGTAATTTTATGTACTATTGAATTATTTTTTGCCTGCTGCCCAGAAAATAGAATTTCGAAGCAGGGTAGTGTATGCTTCGTTTTGGAATAATTCTGGCGCGTGTCCCATAAAAATATAAACGTTTCGTGAAGGAAACTTATCGTTTGTCCAGACTACGGGATGATCTCCCATTTTTATTTTTGAATCTGGCTGGTAAGTCGATTCGTCAACTGAAGCTAAAACATGAACATTCGGTCTCGGACTTTTGTCATAGGTATACCATTCTTCCTTTTGGATAATGAAATCAGAAGGAATTCCTTTAGCTACAGGATGAGATTTATCTTCTACATTTACTTTTCCGCTTGCAAAATCGGGTATGTAATTCACAAATCTGATTCCGCCCATAAAATCAGAAAACCATTTCCACATAGGATACCCGTCAAACTCTCCAAGCAAAGTAGCATGATGCAAACCAACCCATCCGCCTTTTCCGCCGTTCATATATTTCTGAAATGCCTGCATTGATTCTTCGCTCCACGTATAAGGTGGATAGTCTAATTGTATAAAAACTTGATATTGTTTTAAAAGATTTTCATTGATTGTTTTGGTGTTTTCGATATAGTCAATGGTAAAACTGCTGTCAATGGCGAGTTTGTTTAGCCAAGGTTTTGCGGCTTTGGTAAATGGAAGATGATGTCCGCCATTTTCATATAAAACTAAAGCTTTAAAACGTGATTTTTTTTGTTTTTGAGCCAGACAATTCTGCTGAAAGAAACAACTTAAAATAAGTAAAATAAATGCTATTGAATTTTTCATGGAAATAATTTAGTAAATCGAATTAATTTACGGTTCAACAATTGCAGTTATTGCCTGTAAAAACCATGCTGAATGCGGAATCCATTGTTCGGTCCAGCGCCATTCATTGCCTTTGTCTTCCATTTTAAAATCGATTCCAGAACCGTCTCCATTTCCATCTTTCCCCGTAATACCGTTAGAAATACCGCCTTTTTCAGATCCGTGACCGTAATTAGAGTGCATATAAGGAACATTGTTCTCGCCAAATTTGTACAAAAAACACATAGAATACGGATTGCAACCTAAAATCCATGATAGTTGCTGTGACGCATATAAATCTAGCGATTTTTTTGTGGCGTTGTTTTTTTGTAGTGAAATGCTTTTTCCGCCTTCTATCGCTGCTGTAGCCAATGAAGCCAATCTTGCATTTTCGCCTTGCCACCACCAGCCAGTTTCATTATCATGCGGAATAAAAAATCCGTCTTGAATTTTATCATTAAATAAAAAACTTTGCCTAGCGTAACCAAATGGATTAGTGACATTGTTGGTAACGGCTAAATTGTATTCCAAAGCTTTTTTGATAACATTTTCTGCCGCAATTCTTTCTTTACTGTCAGATTCTTTTTTCAGATATCTGGTTAGTGCCACAATAGGTAAACCAGCATCGGCTGCATGCCAAAACGGACGATTTGCATCATTACTTCTAAACCAACCTTTGTCTGTCATTCGGTTTTCAAGTTTATGAGCCCATTTTCTGGCTTCGTCTTTATAAAAATTTTCATTCGTGGCTATCCATAATTCTGTGGTTGCCATCAAAGCACAATAATCATCTATGATGTTTTCTTTTCCGTCATCATCATATTTCGTATTATTAATTAAAAGGTGTGCATAAGCTCTTTTCGCTCCGTCTAGATATTGTTTTGAAGTGAAATCACCGTTTTTATTCCATTTTGAAATTCTGGCAAGTGACGCGATTGCCATTCCAGCGCCTTCGCGAAAAGCAGATTGATATTCGTCAGTAGTAACGCTATTGGCTTTTAATCCAACAATTCTTCTTGCTGCAGGGTTTTTGTCAAAATAGCTAAATACTATCATATAAAAATAATCTTCATCAGAAAGACAGCGCATCATATAATCGGCTCCCCAAATGGCTTCGTTATCGAGAGAATCTTTTATTTTCCAATGTACGAGCTTTTTTGAAATGCTTTCGGATGTGTTTATAAGTGACCAAGTTACCAAAGGGGTCTGTTGCGGAGATACAAAATTAGCGTAGGCTAAATGCGAAAAATACTTGCTCACATCTCCAGATGCATCGCACCATCCGCCATGAACATCTACTTTTTTTGTGCTTCCAAACAATAACATGTTTTTGTCAGCTTCGAGTTCTTCAGGAGTGTTGGCTCTTTGTTTGTTATAATAGTGTACAATAGAAGAAATGGTTCGTTTTGCCAATATATCTTCTTCAATTGAAAAGCGGGCAGAAGTATAAATTTGATCTGCAATTTTAAATGATATTTGGTAGTTCCCTGGTTTTTGAAAAGAAGAAAAATCGGCTTTGTAATAAAAGCTACCCAGTTTCCAGTCGTCGACACTTTCTGCTTTTCCAATTTTAGACGTGAAAACTGTTTTTCCAGAATCAGCATCTATAATGTCAAAAGTTGAATTCAAAAGACTGCTTTGATGTTCAATAATAGCAATTTTTGGGCTTTTTGGATCAAAGCCAACTTGATTTACATGGATGATAGTTTTGCTATAAGCTGAAATAGAAAAGAGCAAAACTATTAAGACGCATCTTAGTTGTTTTCTAAATTTTAGCATGGTTTTTTATTTTTTTCGCTTGTAGAAAGAGCAAATTACAAAAAAGGGCCATTTTTTCTTAGACGAATAGTTTAAGGCTGAAAATAGAAAATTTGCTATACAAACAAGTTTTATAAGGGTTTATACTGTATTTGGAAAACCTATGATGTGTATTTGATGTGATTTTTATGAAATGATTAGGACTTTTTTAATTCATTATCCTTTTCACATTTTCCATTTGATTAAAGCATCTAGAATGAATTTCAAGACCTTCTATATACTGTTCGAGGCTCATTCCGTATAAATTTGGAATGTTTTCTAAATTGCTTTCGTTTGAGGACGAGATCTTAAATTGGTTTTGAAAAGATTCGGAAAGGTTATTTTCTTTTTGGTTGTTATGATGAGTTGTCATAAATGGCTTTGGTTGAAATGGTTGTAGTATGTTTTTAAGATTGCGAGGTTAAAAGTTTTATTTTTTCTATTGCAAGTTTATTCTCGTTTGCAACTTCTACTAATGCAAGCAAAATGTCGTTTCTGAGTATGGTTTTATTTCTGACGTTTCGAATTAATGATTTACTTGGAGCAGGCTGCCCTTTTTTTACGATACAAGCAATTGTAAGATCCACATACGTAACGGGTAAATGCTTATCTATAAATTCATAAGCTTTTTTATTGTGAGAATTATCTTCTTTAAAATTGCTATTATTGATTAATTTTGACATATATTTGCTAATAATTATTTGTATGTATTTTATTACGTGTAAATGTAAGAATAATATTATATTATTTATTCTTTTTTATGTTAAAAAATATATTATAGCTATATTTTGTTTGAATTTTAATAATGATGTATCACGAGAAACTAAGTAAATTCTTTAAGGATAAAGGATTAAAGCAAAAGGAAGTAGGGGCAATTTTAGGATTTAGCCCTGCAATGATTGGAAGATATTTGCACGGAACAGCTAGTATAGGTTCTGAATTTATTATTAGCTTAAGTAAAAATTTTCCAGATGTGGATTTGAATGATCTTTTTGCCGATGAGCAAAATAAGGTTAATGAAGTTGGGCCAGTGTACGAGAAGCAGAATATCTTGAATGACTTACAAGAAATTGAAGGTCGTATTCATAATATTCGCCTTCGTCTGGCAGACAAAAAGTTTGAGGAATGATAGAATGTTTTCCAAAAAGTATCTAACAATTTAAAATGTCACAGTATTAATTAAACCGCTCTTTTTGAGTGGTTTTTTTGTTTAAAATATCCCTTTTTTATTTAAATCTACGCTTACAGTTTAAGTTTTTTTTTACTAAATTTGATTAACAATTTCTAGCAGTAACCAATATGGAAAAATTAAAACGACCGGTTTATGTTAAACCAGGAGCAGATGATTTTTTTAAAAAGATGCGTTTAGAAGTGAATGAAACGGTCTTAAAAAACTCGTCTTTGTATGTATTAAACGTTGTGAAGTCTTTAGGGCTTCTGGCAGTATTTTTTTTGTTCTACGCCTGTATTTTAATTTTCGGAAACCAGACACCTTTTTTATTTCTTTTTTACATTTTGTCTGGAATTACAATGATCGTTTTGTTTATAAATGCTTTTCATGATGCTGCACATGGAGCTTTGTTTAAAAAGCCAAAGCATAATGAATGGTTTTTATATGTTTTAGAACTCTTCGGGAGTAATCACTGGCTTTGGATGCGACGCCATATAAGTCTGCATCATGCGTATCCAAACGTACCAGATTGGGACGTAGATATCAAACAGAGCGATATTATTAGAATATTTCCAAATAGTCCGCTGTTTAATTATCATAAGTATCAGCACATTTACATGTGGTTTATTTATCCTTTTTACAGCCTCAATTGGCTTTATATTAGAGACTTTAAAGATTTCTTTGGAACTAAGGATAATTATGTAAAGAAAGTAGTAGATAAAATTCCGAGGCAAGAAGTGTATAGACTGTTTGCTGCTAAGATCATCAATCTTGTTTATTTGCTTTTTATCCCGATGATGTTGTTAAGTCAGCCTTGGTATATGGTGCTTTTTGCGTGGCTGTCAATGCATTTATGTGGTAGTGCGCTTGGCGTAGTGGCATTGGTTTCAACTCACGTTGACGAAGATGCTCATTTTCCGCATGCGGATGAAGACGGAAATCTTTCCGATACTTGGGTAATGCACCAAATGATTGTGACTAAAGATTTTAGTACAGAAAGCAAATTGGCTAATTTTCTTTATGGCGGGTTTACACACCATGTAGCGCATCATCTTTTTCCTGCAGTTGGACATACCTATTATCCTTATATTACGCCAATTATAAGACGTTATGCAGAGGAATACGGTCTGCCTTACACATCATATCCATTTTATCATGCTGTTCGATCTCATTTTAGAATGCTGAAAGACAAAGGTGTAAAAGAGAATATTTTAGTTACAGGAGAAATATAGTTTTCAAAATATTTAATAAAAAAAGCGGTTTTTAAGCCGCTTTTTTTATGATCGTAATTATTTTTTAAGTTCTGTATTCTCTTTTTTGATATTTAGATCTTTCAAGAAGTTACCTTTTATTGCAATCTCAAAATTATCTTCTTTAAAAATGGTCAGTTTTGATTCTGAAAATTTATAGACGTTGATTTTATTGTTTTTAACGTCAATGTATAAATCATAAGAATAGGTGCCACAATCGTGCTGCTTACAACCCCAAGCATGGAGTATATTATCTTGTTTTTCAAAAGGGGTTTCGGCATTCCAGTTTTTTACCATTTGATCGTAATCAGATCCTAACAATTTTTTTAATCTCGGAGCCAAACTGCTTTTAGTTAAAAACTGTGTTCCGACGACGCTTTTATCTACTAAATCATATAAAGTATCGTTCGGATTTATAGTAGTGCTGTCTGTCTTTAAAGCCTCAGTTTTTATAGAAGTGGAATCTGTTGTAGGAACTTCTTTTGCAATGTCTTTTTTGCATGAAAACAAGATTAAACTGCTAGCAATAACTATTGAAATGTATTTGGTTCTATAATTCATAATATAACTGATTTTAGAATGAATATTTTAGTTGAAAAGTTATAATGGTTTAATTTTCATAAAGATATTAAATATAATGTTTGTTTTGAAAGTAATGTATGACGGGTTTTGAATTGAAAAAAATAAACTTAAAAAT
Source organism: Flavobacterium sp. F52 (assembly GCF_000278705.1). Classification (NCBI taxonomy): domain Bacteria; kingdom Pseudomonadati; phylum Bacteroidota; class Flavobacteriia; order Flavobacteriales; family Flavobacteriaceae; genus Flavobacterium; species Flavobacterium sp. F52. Next base: position 63,617 of record NZ_AKZQ01000038.1, read on the forward strand.
TTAAGATATTATCATAAGAACCAATTTTTAAGATTTTTTGTTTAACTTCAATTTTTAAAATTGTCTTACAATGAATCATACTTTCAAAATTTTAGTCTTTTTTCTTTTAGGAATAGGTTTTTTACAAGCTCAGAATGAAGTTTACATTTCTCCTGCAGAAGTTAAGATTTCTGATACTGCGTTTGTAAATCTAAGAGATTATAGCAACGATTTTGTTTATGATATGAAATATGCCACAGATGATAATTTCTTAAAAACTAAAGTTTATGATTGCGCTGAATGCATGCTTCGTTTAAAAACTGTAAAAGCCTTAATTGCGGCCAATAAGGATTTTTTGAAGAAAGGCTACAGAATCAAATTATATGATTGTTATAGGCCTTTAGATATTCAGAAAAAAATGTGGGAGATTGTATCGGATCCTATTTATGTGGCAGATCCAAAAAAAGGCTCCATTCATAACAGAGGAGGAGCCGTAGACATTTCTTTAGTAGATATAACAGGAAAAGAAGTCGATATGGGAACTTCTTTTGATTTTTTTGGAATTATGGCGAGTCATAATTTTAAACAGCTTTCAAAAGAAATTCTTTCTAATAGAGCTTATTTAAAAAAGACCATGATTAAAAATGGTTTCAACTCTTTTGATTCTGAGTGGTGGCATTATAATTTAAAAACAGGTTTAAAAGATAAAGTATCCAATCAGAAATGGAAATGCGATTAAAAATTACTCGACGCACCTGATATTGTCCATAAAATAAGTATTCGGATTAGTCACTTTTCCAGTTAGTTCCGAGGTAAGTTCTCGTTTTACGATATAATCTTCGGTATTCGTAAGATATTTAATTCGCATTATTGAAATTGGAGATTTTTTCAACTCTTCATAATTGTCTTTCATAAACATAAAAATCCCAGTATTGATTCGGTTGTCAAAACCTTTGTCATCACGAACAAGTGTACCGCAATTTTCTTGATTAATGTGCATTAGAGTTACAATTTTTCCGTTTTCTAATTGCAAGAATATTTTCGAGTTTTTATCAAAACAATTTGCCTTAATAAAATCTTTGCTTTTTTGGATAGATTGAAGGTTTAATGTAGGCAAACCATCAGTTTGTGCTAAAGAGAAGAAAATATAATTAAAGCTTCCGCCAAAATATTTTTCACTCATTAAATATTCATTTGTTACTTTATAAGATCCGATAGAATCATTTACATTGACACTATATTCACATGGTTTTTGGGCAAATGCGGTAAAGGTTAATAAGAAAAGAGTTAGTGTAATTAATTGTTTCATTGTGTTAGATTATTTTGGTGCAAATTAAAACTATTTTGTTATCTTTTACATCTGTCGTAAAAAAACAATACAAATTACCTCCATTTTTTATTTTCCATTTTTTTCTAATGTTTTCTACAGTTTCAGGAAAATTACGAGTAGTGACATTAGCTTGTTTATTGGCTAGTTCATTTTTCATTTCGTTTTTGTTGTACGAAATGACTTTTTGAACCTCAAATTTTCTTCCTGGAAAATCAATTAAATGGTCTGAAGTATATAAATGCGAATGTTTATGCAGTTTATTGATATGAAAAGCTGAGCTAACTTCATCAAAACCGCCAGATTTCATGATAGCGGCATTGGGCTCGTAGAGATATTGCTGAGGCAAACCATAAGAATGCGATATTGTTTCGCTTCCTAAAACAAATTCAAAAGTTTCTATTCTTTCTTTTAAGATGTTGGACGTTTTTAAAGTTATTTCGCCTGTATATCCTTTGTGAATTTCAAAAAGCAGTTCTTTAACTTCGTTTTCTAGAGCAATGATGTGAATGTTCTTTACATTTTTTAATTCTGATAATCCTGCTGAAATATCCAGTAAAGGAGCAGTCTTGATTAAAATCGAATCTGATTTTTGAAAATAAAAATCAAGCAATTCAGGAACATTTGGCAGACAGTCTTTCAGCATAAAGACTTTGCCTTTGCTGTCATTTCTTCGTGAAGGATCGATATAAATCCAGTCAAATTTTTGATTGGTTTCTTCTAAAAAATGAGTCGAATCGCCAGCATGAAAAACGCAATTTTCAACTTGCAATTTTTTAAAATTGTTTGAAACAATTGCAGATAATTCTTCATTTATTTCGCAATGTGTTATCGATTTAAATTTCTTAGAAAAATAATAATCGTCAACACCGTAGCCACCCGTTAAATCAATAAGAGATTCTCCAGCTATTAAAGAAGCTTTGTAAGATGCAGTTTTTTCTGAAGAAGTCTGTTCTACAGAAATCTTGCTTGGATAAATAATGTTTTCGGTAGCAAACCAAGTAGGAAGTTTTTCCTTTGCTTTTGTTCGGGCTTCAATTTGATTTAAAATTAAAATCCAATCCACTTCTGGAAACGGATTTTTCTGCAGCGCCAATTTTGTTATATCTGCACCAGTATTTTGAATTATATATTCTTGAATTTCTGGATGCAAAATAGGATTGTTCAAAACTAAATTCTTTCGGTTAATACGGAGACGATTTTATTGTCTGGAAAAAATTCTTTTAATATTACTTTAATCATTGTAAATGCTGGAATTGCGATTATCATTCCGACAATTCCAAATGTAATACCACTAATTAATATAACTAAGAATATTTCTAACGGATGCGAATTTACGCTTTTTGACGAAATTATTGGCTGGCTAATGTTATTGTCAATTGCTTGAACTACTAAAAAGCCTATAACAACATAAATAGTTTTTGGTAAGATTTCAGATTGAAAATCTTGTCCAATCATGCTGATCATGGTTAAAATTGCAGCCAAAGTTGTTCCAATAATGGGTCCTAAGTAAGGAATTATGTTTAGAATGGCACATAAAAAGGCAATCACGAAAGCATTTTTATTTCCGAAGATTAGCAATACAACAAGATAAAGAATAAATACGACAATTAATTGTAGCAAGAGACCAATAAAATATCGGGTTAATAAGTGATTAATTTTTGTGATTGAATTCAAAATTTTATCTTCATTTGAATCAGGAAGAATTCTTCTTGCTTGATTTTTAAAAATTTCCTGATCTTTAATGAAAAAGAAAGTAATAAAAAATACAGATACCAATCCCATTCCCATGTCGGCCATAAAATTGATAATCGAATTTATAAAGCCAGTGAAATAACTGAAATCTAAGAATGATGTAAGCTTAGAATCTTTTATAATTTTATTTAAGTCAATATGCTGAATATTAAAGTATTCTTCAAGATGGGTTTCTGTTTCCATAAATTTAGCCTGAAGATGCGCTGTGTCTAAAAGTGCTAGATTATTTGCTTGAGAAATAATTAAAGGAACAAACAATAATATGAAGCCCACAATTAAAAAAATGAAAAAGATAATTGTAGTTGTGGCCGCCAAAGAATTGTTGAATTTTAATTTGTTTTTTAAAAACAAGACCATCGGATTTGCAATTAAACACAATATTAGCGAAATGCATAAGTAGACGATTACTGTTTGGATTTCATATAAAAAATATAAAACGATGCCAATTATTAAGATTGTAGCTAAAGCTCTTAATATTCCGTTTGAAATAGTTTTTGATGTGATCATGTTTAAAATTTAGACTATAAATATAGGAAAAAGCATTCTAAAATTTAGACATAAACAAAAAAAGGCGAGATGATTTCATCTCGCCTTTAATTAAGTTTTTTTTATTATGGTTGTGCAAAAGAAGCTCTAGCACCTCCAGTTGTAAAAATAGCAGCAATTCTATTTTTCTGACCTGTTGAGAACATGTACATAGCTGCGTCATCTACATAATCCATGTAGTTCATCGTCATTTCTACAGGTGTACCAGAGCAAGTGCTATAGTGTGGGTAAGCAGGAACTCCGTAGTTTGCTGTGTTATGAGTAGGAGTATCTGCAACAAGATCGCTTCCGCAAGTTGCGTCTCCCCAAATGTGACGTAAGTTCATCCAGTGACCAACTTCGTGTGTAGCTGTTCTTCCTAAGTTAAATGGTGCATTTGCAGAACCAGATAATCCGAAATAGCGAGAGTCAATTACTACTCCGTCAGTTGCAGAAGAACCGCCAGGAAATTGTGCATAGCCTAAGATTCCGCCACCAATTGCACATGACCACATGTTTAATTTTGTAGTTGGAGAAGTTGGAGCAATTCCGCCCTGAGCTGTTTTTTTCATAGCGTCATTTGTTCCCCAAGAAGTTTTTGTAGTAGATTTTCTGATAACTTGATCTAAAACAAAAGTAATTCCAATGTTAGCTTTAACTCCTGCAAATAATGCTGGTACATTATTGTAGTCTGAGTTTAAAGCATTGAAATCTTTGTTTAAAACATCGATTTGTGATTGAATTTGTGCGTCTGAAATGTTTTGTGCAGCAGTTCTGTACAATACATTCACTACAACTGGAATTTCGATTTTACCATTTACCAAACGGCCAGTAAAATTTGAACCTGCGTGTTGTGCAGTAAAAGTTTCGATTTCATTCATTCTAATTGCCAATGTTGGATCGGCTTTCAATTGAGCTTCTAAAACTTCTTGTGTTGCACAACCTCTTCTTGAAGCAACGCTCGCATCTGCATTAGCAGAATCAGATTGTTCATTTTGACAAGCAAACAGCATTAATGCTGCAAATGTGGTAATAATAACTTTTTTCATAATAAATTGGGTTTTTTGTTATAAAAATGTTGATTAGTTGAATAATGCGACAATTTTATAACAAAATACCTTTTTCGCAAAATATTAGAAAAGAAATTTTGTGAGAAATTTTACAATCCCTTACAAACAGTGATTCCTACAAAAATCAACATTAAAAAATTATTAAGTATTTTCTTTCTTTTGTGTTTTTAGAATGTATTTCGTCGTGATTATCTGTCGTTTAACGATAACTTTAACTTTAAAATTCAGTAAAAATTTAAAAGAAATTTTTCAGAGTTCGAATTTTTACAGCGAAGTAATTTCGTAAAGCGCTATGCTAGCAGCCTGTACCACATTCATACTGCTGTTTTTGCCAAACATAGTAATATGCACAATTTGGTGCGAGAGTTTTAGAAGTTCTTCTGAGATTCCGTTAATTTCACTTCCAATCAAAAGAGCGATTTTTTTATCGAAAGGAATCATAACTTCTTTTAAAGGTTTGCTGTTTGAAGTAATCTCTAAGGCAATAATTTCAAAATTATTATCAGTCAAATAGGAGTGAAGCTCACTATAATCTTCAATTACAGAATGAGGCACATGAAGATGTGTGCTGCGAGAAGTTTTATTGATTTTACGAGGTGTAAGGGGAATATCTTTTCCGAAAAAGACTATGTTTTCAACTCCGAAAGCCTCAGAAATTCGGAACAAAGAACCAATATTCTGCTGAAAGTAAATATGATCGCATACCAAAGTAATGGGAAACGTTTTTCTTTCAAATTGATTTTCTTCGTGAGTTAGCTGCACTTTCTAGAATTTAATTGGTAAAAATATAATTGATGATGTTTGCACCCATTTTAAGAGCTTTGTCTCTTACGTTAGCAGGATCGTTATGGACTTCGGCATCTTCCCATCCATCACCCAAATCACATTCGTAAGTATAGAGTAAAACCAGTTTATTGTCTATAAAAATTCCAAATGCCTGCGGGCGTGTTCCGTCATGCTCGTGAATTTTTGGCAATCCGTTAGGAAATGGAAATGGCTTTTGAAAAATGGGATGGTTTGCCGGAAGTTCTACTAAATTATTATTTGGGAATATCTTTTTGATTTCTTTTCGAATAAACTGATCCATTCCGTAATTATCATCGATATGCAGGAAACCTCCGGCTGTCAAATAATTTCTCAAATTGGTTACATCAGCATCGCTAAAAACTATATTTCCGTGCCCCGTCATGTGCACAAACGGATACGAAAACAAATCTGGATTGCTTGGTTCTACTGTCGAAGGTTTGTTCTTAATGCGGGTATTAATATTCGCATTGCAAAAACTGATCAAATTAGGCAAGGAGGTTGGATTTGCATACCAATCGCCGCCGCCGCTGTATTTAAGCAAAGCGATTTCTTGTGAAAAAGAAGAAATTGAAAAAAGTAATAATAAATAGAATATTTTTTTCATGTTAGTTTTAAATATCGTGTTCTTCGCATTTTTGTCATTTCGACGAAGGAGAAATCTCCACAAGTAGCTCGACAATGATTAGTAGGTTTTAATGATAAAGTTGTATAGTAATTATTCATTAAAAAAAACAACGCTATGACAAGCCACAACAGCAGCTGTTTCTGTTCTTAAACGTGTATTTCCTAAAGTTACTGGTTTGTAATTGTTCTCTAATGCCAATGCAATTTCTTTCTCAGAAAAATCGCCTTCTGGACCAATTAAGATGGTTACATCTTTATTTGGTTTTAAAACTTCTTTCAAAGACTTTTTATCGGTTTCTTCGCAGTGAGCAATTAATTGAAGACCATTTTGTTTTTGTTTCATGAATTCTTTAAACGAAATTGCTTCATTCAATTTTGGAAGAAAGGTTTCGTTGCATTGTTTCATTGCCGAAAGAATGATTTTTTCAAAACGATCGCGATTAATTACTTTTCGTTCAGAACGGTCGCAGAAAATCGGTGTAATTTCTTGAATGCCGATTTCGGTAGCTTTTTCCAAAAACCATTCAAAACGATCATTCATTTTGGTTGGCGCGACGGCCAAATGAAGATGAAATTTTGGCTTCTCGGCATTTTTTATCGAAAGGACTTCAACGGTGCATTTATTGTCTGAAGCCAATGTAATTTGCGTTTCAAATAATAGTCCTGAGCCATTTGTAACATGCAGAATATCTCCATCTTTTTTTCTGAGAACTTTTATTATATGACGGCTTTCTTCTTTATCAAAAGAAAAACTTTGAGTTGTCTCGTCGATATTCGGATTAAAAAATAACTGCATGATTAAAATTCGATTCTGGCTTTAGAAACCACAGAAGAAGTTTCAAAACGATTAGATAAGTATTTTTGGTATCCTACAATTCCTATCATTGCAGCATTGTCTGTTGTGTATTCAAATTTCGGAATAAAAGTTTTCCAGCCATATTTGCTTTCTGCTTCCTTCAAAGTATTTCTAATTCCTGAATTTGCAGAAACCCCACCGCCAATGGCGATTTGTGTAATTCCAGTTTCTTTTACAGCCAATTTTATTTTATCCATCAAAATTTCGATAATCGTATGCTGAATAGAGGCGCAAATATCATTTAGATTTTCTTCAATAAAATTCGGATTCTGTTGTTTGTTTTTTTGAATGAAATATAAAATAGCGGTTTTTAATCCAGAGAAACTAAAATCTAATCCCGGAACTTTTGGTTTTGTAAAAGGAAATGCTTTTGGATTTCCTTCCTTCGCATATTTATCAATCAAAGGTCCGCCTGGATAAGGAAGTCCAAGAATTTTAGCACTTTTATCAAATGCTTCGCCTACAGCATCGTCTGTAGTTTCTCCGATAATTTCCATATCAAAAAAACTATTCACTTTTACAATCTGAGTATGTCCTCCGCTAATGGTTAAAGCTAAAAAAGGAAATTCAGGTTTGTCGTAGCCTTCTTCATCAATAAAATGAGCCAATATATGAGCATGCATGTGATTTACAGCAATTAACGGCACATTTAAGGCTAGTGATAGTGATTTACTGAATGAAGTCCCCACCAATAAAGAGCCCATTAATCCTGGGCCTTGTGTAAATGCGATTGCGCTTAACTGTTCTTTTTGTACATTTGCTTTACGAAGTGCAGCATCTATCACTGGGACAATATTCTGCTGATGCGCTCGGGAAGCCAATTCGGGAACAACACCTCCGTATTGATTATGAATTAATTGATTGGCTACAACATTTGACAATACTTTGTCGTTATGTAAAACCGCGGCAGCAGTATCATCGCATGAACTTTCGATGGCTAGAATAAAAACCTCTGGATTTTGCATATAAAGGCACAAATTTTGAATTATATTTGACAAATCAAATGAATTTATCTCTTTGATTTAAGCAGTGCTCCAAAATTAAAGAATTTTTATCAAAAACAGCCGTTCTTTGTCTGTTCAAAATAAATTTAAAAGAAACTAAAATTAAAGAAGCTATCAAAAAAGTAAAGAAAATAATATCTAGAACCCTAATTGGGTTGATTTTACTTTTGTTAGCATTGGCTATCATACTCTCTCTTCCTGTGGTTCAGACACAGATTGCTAATTATGTTACCAACAGATTAAATGAAGATTACAAGGTTAATATTAACGTTGAAAAAACGGCAATCAATATTTTTGGTGGAGTAAAATTGAAGAAAGTGACGATCTTAGATCATCATAAAAAAACAATGATTTATTCGGATATCATCACTACCGATATTGCCAGTTTTAGTAGGCTTTTAGACGGAGATTTAATTTTTGGAGATTTACGTTTGACAGGTTTGATTTTTAATTTAAAAACCTACAAAGGTGAAGACGAGAATAATATCAATAAGTTTATCCAAGCTTTTGAGGTAGAAAATACGCCTAAGAAAAAATCAACGAAGCATTTTTTGTTGACGGCCAAAAACGCTTACATCGAAAAAGGAAGATTTTCTGTTGTTGATGAAAATAAAACGACTCCCAAATTTCTGGATTTCACAAAGTTAAATGCGTATATCAGTGAGTTCAAGTTGTATGGACCAGATGTAAATACAAACATTCATAGGTTTTCATTTATGGATCATCGCGGTTTGTATGTTTCCAATTTTGCAGGGAAATTCAGTTATACCAAAAAACAGATTAAAGTCGAAAATCTGGCTATAAAAACCAAAAGATCTTCAATTTACGGCGTAGCCATTTTAAATTATAAACCTTCAGATTTTCTTGATTTTACAGATAAAGTTCGATTTGATGTTTTAATAGATTCATCTTCTATTGCTACCAATGATATTCGCCATTTTTATGATGGTTTGGGTAAAAATCAACATTTTAAACTAAAAACTAAGTTAGACGGGCCGTTGAACAATATGACGCTTAGAGGATTGAGACTAAGCGACACAAACGGATCAAAAATTAACGGAACAATCAATTTCAGAAATCTTCTGGGCAGCAAAGAGCAGAAGTTTTCTATGGATGGAAAGTTTAGCAAACTGCTTTCTAGTTATGATGATTTGGTGGTTTTACTTCCAGGAGTTTTAGGTAAAAGGCTTCCGAAAGAAATGAAGCGAATCGGTAAATTTAATATTGTAGGAAAAGCTAAAGTTTCAACTATAGCATTAGAAACTGCTTTTAAAATTGCCACAGATGTCGGAAATGGAGAAGTTGATCTTCATTTGAATAATATGGATTTTATTGATAAGGCTTCTTATTCTGGAAATATTATCTTAAACAATTTTGACGTAGGCGCGGTTTTAAATAGAAAAGATATTGGAAAAACTACTTTGAATCTTGATGTAGATGGAGTTGGTTTTACTGAGAAATATTTGAATACCGTTATTAAAGGAGACATCTCGAAACTAGATTACAATAAATATACCTATAATAATATAGTAGTAAACGGAAATTTCAAACTTCCTTATTATAAGGGACAAATTGCGATAAACGATCCGAATTTAAATTTAAATTTTGATGGTTTGTTGGATTTGAGCAAAAGAGAAAATCGTTACGATTTTCATATTAATGTTGAAAACTCAGATTTAAGAAAGCTTAAATTTATAAACGATTCTATTTCACATTTTAGAGGAGATGTCGTAGTTCAATTAACTGGAAATTCTATTGAAAACCTTCAGGGAGATATTTTTATAAACGATGCTGAATATCAAAATCCTAAAACAACTTATGTTTTTGATCAAGTCAATCTAAACTCAAGTTTTGATGCTGACCGTTTAAGGACTATTACAGTTAGTTCAAATGATGTTGTAGACGGAAAAATTGTCGGTAAATTTAGATTTGATCAATTGGATAAATTGGTTATGAATTCTGTAGGTAGTTTGTATACCAATTATAAACCTTATAAAGTTAGAAAAGGGCAATTCCTGAATTTCAATTTCCGTGTTTACGATAAAGTAGTCGAAATGCTTTATCCAGAAATAAACATTGATTCGTCGACAGTTGTACGAGGAAAAATAGATTCAGATTTGCAGGAGTTTAAATTCCGTTTCAGATCCAAAAAAATTACGGCAGATAAAAACACATTTGATAATATACGCATTAACATTGATAATAAAAATCCGCTTTATAATGCTTATGTTGAATTAGATAGCATCAAGACTCCTTATTATAAGATACGAGATTTTAATTTGATTAATGTTACGGCAAAAGATACGCTTTTTGTTCGTTCGGAGTTTAAAGGTGGAGATAAAGGCGAAGATTATTTTAATCTCGATTTGTTTCATACAATTGATAAGAACAAAAACAATATTGTCGGAATCAAGAAATCTGAAATGAAGTTTAAGGATTATATCTGGTACTTAAACGAAGATGCTGAAAAAGACAATCAGATTGTTATCGATCAGTATTTTAAAAACTTTACATTTGATAATATTGTTTTATCTCATGAAAGCCAGAAAATTGATTTAAACGGAGTTATAAAAGGAAAAGATTATAAAGATCTTGTGTTGACTTTTGAAGATGTTGACATCAATAAAATTACGCCCGCAAATTCCAAATTTGTATTTAATGGTAATTTGAATGGAAATGTCAATTATAAGCAGAATAAAAATGTTTATCAGCCCACGGCATCCATAAAAATTGATCATCTTGTCATGAACAATACAGAATTGGGTACGCTTAATTTTGATATTTCTGGAGATGAATCTTTTAGAAAATTCACGGTTAACTCCTCAATCCAGAATGGTTTTACCGAGTCGTTTAGGGCTAACGGAACTTTTGCTATAGAGAATAAAGAAACCATTATGGACATGAGTCTTAAACTGGAAGGCTTTAATCTGGCTACTTTAGGAACGATTGGCGGAGATGTTTTGTCAAATGTGCGAGGTTCTGTTTCTGGAAATGCTGCTGTTATCGGAAATTTGAAGAAACCCGAAATCAACGGACGTTTGTATGTTGAAAAAGCCGGAATGACAATTCCGTACCTAAATACCGATTACGAATTAAGCGATCGAACGGTTATTGATTTGACGAATGAAAAGTTCTTGTTTAGAAATAATCAATTAACGGATACGAAATACGGTACGAAAGGTTTGCTGAATGGAAGTATCGAACATCATAATTTTGGCGATTGGAAGCTAGATTTAAATATTACTTCTAAACGTTTGGTGGCATTAGATACAAAAGACAGTGACGATGCCGCCTATTTCGGAACAGCTTTTATAAATGGAACAGCAAGCATAAAAGGTCCCGTAGAAAGTCTTTTTATTAAGGTAGATGCAAAATCTGAAAAAGGCACCGAGGTTAAGATCCCAATTAATAATGCGCAAAGTGTTGGAGAAAGCAGCTGGATCCATTTCGTAACACCAAAAGAAAAGTATAATCTTGAGAACGGAATTGTTGAAAAAACAAGAGATTATAATGGACTTGAACTGGAGTTTGATTTTGACATTACACCAGATGCCGAAGTTGAAGTTATTCTAGATCGAAATTCGGGGCATGGTATGAAAGGAAAAGGATATGGATCGCTTTTGTTTAAAATCAATACTTTAGGTAAGTTTAATATGTGGGGAGATTTCCAAGCATACGAAGGAACTTATAATTTTAAATACGGTGGACTTATCGATAAAAAGTTTACCGTGAAAAAAGGAGGTTCGATTATATGGGAAGGAAACCCGATGCGTGCCCAGCTGAACTTGGAAGCAGTTTATAAAACGCAAGCCAATCCAGCAGTACTTTTAGATAATACTTCGTCATTCAACAAAAAAGTTCCTGTAGAAGTGGTTATCGGTTTAAGAGGAGATTTAGCAAGCCCAGAACCTAATTTTGATATTCAGTTTCCATCGGTAAGTAACGTTTTAAAATCGGAGATACAATATAAACTGGATGATAAAGATATTCGCCAAACACAAGCTCTTTATTTGTTATCGACTGGTTCGTTTATGAGTACCGACGGATTTAGCCAGGGAGATTTCTCTGGAACATTGACAGAAACCGCTTCAAGTTTATTAGGAGGCATTATTAAGTCAGATAATGATAAAGTAAATATCGACTTAAACTACATTGCTGCAGATAGAAGAACAGGGCAGGAGGTTGACGGTCAGTTTGTGGCTAATATATCGTCTCAAATTAATGAAAGAATTACCATCAACGGAAAACTAGGAGTTCCGGTTGGAGGTGTAAATGAATCTGCTATTGTTGGAGATATAGAAATTTTGTATCGTGTAAATGAGGACGGAACAATGAACCTTCGTTTATTCAATAAAGAAAATGATATTAATTATATAGGACAAGGAATTGGTTATACGCAAGGTGTGGGTATCTCTTATGAGGTAGATTTTGATACTTTTAGTGAGCTTGTAAATAAGCTGTTTAAAAACCATAAAATAGAAAAAGCTGTAAAAAGTTCTTCTCATGATGATCTTCAAGACTCATATCTTCCTGAGTATATGAATTTCTCAAGTAAGAAAGATTCAGAAAAAAACAAGAAAAAAGCAAAAGAAGAGGAAGAGAAAAAGAAAAAGGAGGAAGAAAAGAAGAAAAAAGAACAGGAACATACACCAAGCAATAATCAAGGATTAATTCCTGACAACGATTATTAACACTTTGTTAAAAATAACCTTTTATAAAACCATTATTCTCATAATGGTTTTTTTTGTGCTAAATTTAGGCACTCTTTTAAAATTTTCCATGTGAGAGGGAAATTCTGATTTTTATAACACTTCATTAGGGTATTGTTAATTTTGACGATTTAATTAAAAAAATAGCGTTTTATTATTTTTAATGAAATTTTTTCCTAGAAAAAACTTATTAACGAAAACGTTTGAATTTAACAGATTTTATTAATTTATGATAATCGTAACCCGAAAAGTGCTGAATGTTTGCTAATTTTACACTTTAATACTTAAATAATGCCAAAAACAATAAAAAAAGTAGGTGTTCTTACCTCAGGAGGAGATTCACCTGGAATGAATGCTGCAATACGATCAGTTGTTCGAACTTGTGCATATCATAATATAGAATGCATCGGAATTTATAGAGGATACCAGGGAATGATTGAGGGTGACTTCAAAGAAATGGGACCACGTAGCGTAAATAATATTGTAAACAAAGGTGGAACGATCTTAAAATCGGCTCGTTCAGTTGAGTTTAGAACCCCTGAAGGTAGAAAGAAAGCACACGAGAATCTTGTTAAGGCTGGTGTTGATGCTTTGGTTGTTATTGGTGGTGACGGAAGTTTTACCGGAGGATTAATTTTTAATTCAGAATTTGGTTTCCCGGTAATGGGAATTCCAGGTACAATTGATAATGATATTTATGGTACAAGTTTTACTTTAGGGTATGACACAGCGTTAAATACTGTTGTAGACTGTATCGATAAAATTAGAGACACAGCGAGTTCTCATAACCGTCTTTTCTTTGTAGAGGTTATGGGTAGAGATGCTGGTCATATTGCTCTTAATGCAGGTATTGGTGCAGGAGCAGAAGAAATCCTTATTCCTGAAGAAGATCTAGGTTTAGATCGTCTTTTAGATTCGCTTCAAAAAAGTAAAGCGTCAGGAAAATCATCAAGTATAGTGGTTATTGCTGAGGGAGATAAAATTGGTAAAAATGTATTCGAATTAAAAGATTATGTTGAAGCCAACCTTCCTGAATACGACGTAAGAGTTTCTGTTTTAGGACACATGCAGCGTGGTGGTTCTCCATCTTGTTTTGACCGTGTTTTAGCAAGCCGTTTAGGAGTAAAAGCAGTAGAATCTTTAATTGAAGGAAAATCTAATTATATGGTTGGACTTCGTGAAGATAAAGTGGTTCTAACTCCACTTGAGCAAGCTATCAAAGGAAAATCAGAAATTGATAGAGAATTATTAAGAGTGTCAGACATAATGTCTACATAATCAATATAAAAGTTTAAAAAAGAAAAGAAGTTTATTGTGAGGAAATTAGACTTTGAAATAGTGTAATAAAAACAAAAGCAAAAAATTTAGTAAAATGTCAAAAGTAAAATTAGGAATAAACGGATTTGGACGTATCGGAAGAATCGTTTTTAGAGAGTCTTTCAATAGAGATAATGTAGAAGTTGTTGCAATCAACGACTTGTTAGACGTAGATCACTTAGCTTATTTATTAAAATATGATTCAGTTCACGGTCGTTTCAACGGAACTGTAGAAGTTAAAGAAGGAAAATTATATGTAAACGGAAGAAATATCCGTATCTCTGCTGAAAGAAATCCAGCTGACTTAAAATGGAACGAAGTTGATGTAGATGTTGTTGCTGAATGTACTGGTATCTTCACTACTATCGAAACTGCAAGTGAGCACTTAAAAGGTGGAGCTAAAAAAGTAATCATTTCTGCTCCTTCTGCTGACGCTCCAATGTTTGTAATGGGAGTTAACCACGAAACTGCAAAAGCTTCTGATTTAGTTGTTTCTAACGCTTCTTGTACTACAAACTGTTTAGCTCCTTTAGCTAAAGTTATCCACGATAATTTCGAAATCGTTGAAGGTTTAATGACAACTGTTCACGCAACTACTTCAACTCAAATGACTGCTGACGGACCTTCTAGAAAAGACTGGAGAGGTGGACGTGCTGCTGCAATCAACATCATTCCTTCTTCAACAGGTGCTGCTAAAGCGGTTGGAAAAGTTATCCCATCTTTGAATGGAAAATTAACAGGAATGTCTTTCCGTGTTCCTACTGCTGACGTTTCTGTAGTAGATTTAACTGTAAAAGTAGCAAAAGAAACTACTTACGAAGAAATCTTAGCTGTATTGAAAAAAGCTTCTGAAAATGAAATGAAAGGTATTTTAGGATATACTGAAGATGCAGTTGTATCTCAAGATTTTATCTCAGATAAAAGAACTTCAATCGTTGATGCTGGTGCAGGAATCGGATTAAACTCTACTTTCTTCAAATTAGTATCTTGGTATGACAATGAGTACGGATACTCAAGCAAATTAATTGATTTATCTGTACATATTGCAGGTTTAAAATAATAATATATATTTTTGCAAAATCCCGTTACTTTTACAATAACGGGATTTTCTTATTTTGTTACTTCTATAATTAATGTAAAAAACACACTTTTAAATTAAAAATAGAAAAACCTAATTCCAAAAACTAAACAAATGAAATTAATAGTTGACAGTGGATCTACTAAAGCCGATTGGATTGCGATAGATGATAATGGAAAAGTATTATTCACAACACAAACTTTAGGATTAAATCCTGAAATTCTAGACGAGCCAGAAATCATTGAAAGATTGAATGACCGTTTTGATATCTTACAAAATAAAAAAAATGCTACGCATTTATTCTTTTATGGTGCCGGTTGTGGTACGGATAGAATGAAAGAGTGGCTGAAAAGAATTTTTCAAGAATATTTTTCTAACGCAATTGTAGACGTTCAAGAAGATACTTATGCTGCTGTTTATGCAACAACTCCAAAAGGAGAAGAAGCAATAGTGTGCATCTTAGGAACAGGTTCTAACTGCAGTTATTTCGATGGAAAAACATTGCACCAAAAAGTTCAATCTTTAGGATACATCGTAATGGATGATTGCAGTGGTAATGTTTTTGGAAAAGAACTAATTAGAAAATACTATTTTAATAAAATGCCTAAAGAATTGGCTGTTGAACTTGAAAAAGAGTACGACGTTGATCCTGATTTTATTAAAAACAAATTATATAAAGAACCAAACCCGAATGCTTATTTAGCAACTTACGCTAAATTTTTGATTAAGCATAAAGACACAGAGTTCTGCAGAAAAATCATTTTCAAAGGAATGAAATCTTTCGTTAAGAATTACATCAAACAATTTGATAACTGCAAAGAGGTTCCAGTACATTTTGTTGGTTCTATTGCATTTTATTTGAAAGATGAATTACAAGAGACATTTAACAAATACGAACTTCAATTAGGGAATGTTTTAAGAAGACCAATTGATGGATTAATTGCTTACCATGTCGCTAATCAATAGTTCTGGTTTTATGGAAATTGCCATTATTGCTCATGATGGTAAAAAAGCAGATTTGATTGATTTCCTAATCAAAAATGAAGCTGTTTTACACAATGAAAAAATAAGGCTTATCGGTACTGGTACTACTGGAGGGAAAGCAGAAGCTGCTGGATTTAAAACGCAGAGAATGCTTTCTGGTCCGTTGGGTGGCGATGCGCAAATTGCAGGAAGAGTCGCGGAAGGAATAACGAATATGGTATTCTTTTTCAAAGATCCTTTATCGAGCCATCCTCATGAAGCAGATATCAATATGCTTATTCGTGTTTGTGATGTGCATAATGTGCCGCTGGCAACCAATGAAGCAACGGCACAATTATTATTAGATGCTATTGCACTGCAATTATAGATATTTCTACATTAACATTTTTTGGCAGACAAGCCACTTGAACCGTTTCACGAGCTGGAGCGGTTTTTTCGTTAAAATAAGAACCGTAAACAGCATTTATTGCGCCAAAATTGTTCATGTCCATGATGAAAATAGTTGACTTTACAACGTTTTCAAAAGTCATGTTAGCTGCTTCAAGAATAGCTGCAATGTTTTTCATAACTTGAGTAGTTTCATCATTAATATTGTCTGTAACCAATTCTCCTGACTCAGGATTGATTGCGATCTGTCCAGAAGCATAAAGTGTATTTCCAGATAATACAGCTTGATTATAAGGTCCGATTGGAGCCGGAGCTTTCTCGGTAAAAATGATTTTTTTCATAATGAAATTATTTTGATTCGAAAGTAGTTTATCTGTTAGAAACGCTGCGTTTGTTCCATTTGATATCGCTAAGCATACCAGATTTAATTCCGATGAAGAAGTTCCAGTTAGAATTTGTTCCCAAAGGCTGCCAGTTAAAGGCCATTCTCCAGCTTAACAAATCTCTTTCAAAACGGAATTGCGTAAAGGTAACTCCTTTTTGTACAAAATCGTAACCAGTTGAAACCCCAGCTTTCCATTTAGGAGTAAGGTCCGTATTGATAGAAACCATGATAGAGTTTCCGGAAATAGTATTTTCTCGTTTTACGTTTGAATAGGTTAACGAATACGCAAGCGTCATATCCCAAGGAACTTTAGAATTAAAGAATTCTGTTATCACATCTTCTTTTTCAGGTTCATTAGCAAATTGGCTGTTGCGGCTGTCATTTAAATCGGTATTGGTTCCAAATAAATCATCGCTACGTCCACCGTTCCTCTGGCTTTGCGTGTTTTTTTCCTTTCCGGTTCCTTTATTCGAGAATGAGTAGTTTACGGTTACGTTTGCGCTTGTCATTCTAAATAAACTTCCGCCATTGTCAATGTTGAATTTATCAATTTTGTTACCTCCATTGTCAATCGCATATGGGTCTAATGTGGCACCAAAATTCATATTCATTTTATTATCAAAAAATTGGGTTCCACCACTAACCAATACAGGCTGCCATCCAAATGTTGTTTTTCCGTCAGCGTTGAAGTTATAGCTCGTACTGAAGTTTAAGTTGTTCAGCAGCATTATTTTTTTAGGCTCTGTTTTTGTACTGTCTCGGTCTCTTACTTTTGCCTCAAAAGTATTGCTCAGAGCAAAACCAACAATGTTAGAATTCTCTTTTCCTGGAGCACCGTATAATCCGTTCTCGAATCTTGTGTATTCAGAAGTAATTCTTCCAGAAGCATCCACGGCATATGTGTCGTAATATTTCTCAAAACTTGGCGTATAAGCATACGTTATGCTTGGACGCATGACATGTCGAATAGATTGGATTTTTTTATCAGCTCCAAAATTAAAAGTTCCGTAAATAGTAGTTCCTAAATTGGTGCTGAAATTATAAGTTCTAAAAGCATCAAAACCATTTACGGTCTTATTAATAGTTTGTCCGGCAGTAGGGTCGTAAACTTTTTGGATGGTTTTATTAACCCATGTTTCTTGATAAGTTGTTGAAGCTCCAGCACTAAAATATTTAAAAATTTTAAAGTTAGTGCTCAATGGTATAGTCTGTTGTAATCCTAACTGTGCATCATTAAACATTTGAGGTTTGAAAAACAACGAATCTTTTGTTTTGAAATAGTTTTTACCGCTTACGTTATATTGTAAGTTGATGTTTTTAATTAATCCTTTTTTTACCCCATTTTTCCCAACAAATGGATAAATACGATCAATACTTCCCTGCAAAGATGGAAGTGTCATAATAATGTCTTCTGTCTGAGTATTCTGGCTGTGCGTTGCAGATAATGAAATACGTGAGCCAGGAATTGTATTAAAAGTTTTATTATATGAAATCGAAGAGCTTAAGGTGTTGTTTAAGTTCGATCCAATGTTGGCTTGGTTGATAGATTGTTTGAAGTACTTACTACTACCCATGTTTACAGAAGCAGAGAAAGTAGAATTTGGATTTGATTTGGTGTCTTTAGAATGCGACCACTGAATATTGTAAATGCTTTGTTTTGAGTAATCAGGATAACCACGCTCGCTGTTGATTAGATTTTCAAAACGAATGTTGACATTTCCTCTATACTTATATCGTTTGGCATACGCAGATTCAAATCGCATGGCGTAACTTCCGTTGGTGTAATAATCGCCAAGTACGGTTAAGTCATAATTATCACTAAGAGCAAAATAATAACCTCCATTCTGCAATGAAAAACCTCTTGTGTTAGAATCGTTGTAGCTTGGAATAATAATACCCGAAACGCTCTTTTCCTGACTCATTGGAAAATAAGCGAAAGGCAATGCCAAAGGAGTTGGAACGTCAGCAATTACCATATTGGTCAAACCCGTAATTACTTTTTTCCCTGGTATAAACTTAACTTTACTAGTCTGGAAATAGTATTCAGGATGATCTACATCTGTTGAAGTGGTAAAACGGGCACCTTTTAAAAAGTAAACCGAATCGTTTTCTTTTTTAGTAACTGCAGCCTTAATTTTAAATTCGCCTTGTTCTGTTCGAGAATTGTAAATTAAGGCCTTTTTGGTTTTAAAATTAAATCGGATAGAATCTGGTTGTACTTCGCTTGCTCCCTGTTTAAAATTAGGATATTGCGTTAAAACACCGGCAGAATCTTTAATCCTTCCTGCATAAACTTCATCTTTTTCATAATTAAGTACAATTATACCCGATTTTAATTCTACATCTTTATAGTATAATTCTGCTTCATTATATAGTGTGATCAGCTTATTTTTCTGGTCAATTTTAGCATAGTCTTTGGCCACATATCTAACTTTTCCGTCCAAAAAAGTCTTTTTTGGTTTAACAGTATCTAGTTTTATGGTGTCTTTAATGGCAACAGATTCTTTATCTGTTTGTTTTACAGCAGGTAAAGGCTTTTTTTTGTTTTTTATTTCTTGCGAATATAAATTACCACAACCTATAGTTAGGAAAAATGATATTAAAACGATATTAAATAAGTTTGTATGCAAAGGTTTAAATGCTATTTTTGTAAAATTATGGCTTGTTTTTTGACACGTCAAACTTACATATAATTTTTTGGCAAAAATAATCAATTCTAAAAATTATAACAGCTGCGTTTTATTAAAATTAACTTTTAGATTTATGAATGGAATTAACAAATTTAAAGTAATATTTGCTTTATTTCTAATGCTATCTTCTTTTTATGCTCATAGTCAGTCAAATGTATTTAAAGTGACACTTGACGCTGGACATGGAGATCATGACTTTGGAGCTGTGTACAGTGGGCGAATCGAAAAAAATATTGCTTTAGCTATTGTTTTGAAAGTGGGGAAGATTTTAGAGCTAAATCCAAATGTTAACGTAATTTATACTCGTAAAACGGATGTTTTTGTTGATTTGGTAGAAAGAGCCAATATAGCCAACAGAGCAAATTCAAATATTTTTGTCTCAATTCACTGTAACGCTAATAAAAATACTGCGGCTGATGGAACTGAAACTTACGTAATGGGTTTAAGTAAAGTAGCATCAAACTTGGAGGCTGCAAAAAAAGAGAACTCCGTAATTACATTAGAGAAAGATTACAAGCGTAAATACGAAGGCTACGATCCAAATTCTCCAGAATCTATGATTGGTATGACCTTGATGCAAGAAGAATATTTGGATAATAGTATTACTCTGGCTACTAAAATCGAAGAGAACTTTGAAAAATTAGGAAAAAAACTTCGTCATGGAGGTGTGAAACAAGCGCCTTTTATGGTACTTCATAAAGCGTATATGCCTAGGGTTTTGGTTGAAACAGGATTTGTGTCTAATCCAACAGAAGGAAATATTCTTAATTCGGAAGAAGGTCAGGATGATATTGCAAGAGCAATTGCGGAAGCTATTTTAAGTTATAAAAGAGAATACTTTGGTTCAGGAACTGAGTCAGAGGATAGTCGGCCCATAAAAGATACTTCAACTAAGGCAAAACCAAAAGCAACCGCTCCAGTTGCCGCGGCAAAAAGTGCTCCAAAAGGAACGTTTTTTAAGGTGCAGCTTATTGCAAGCATCAAAAAAACACCTTTAGAACCTAAAAACTTTAAAGGGCTTAAAAATGTAACGATGATCTACGAAAATAATATTTATAAATATTTCTACGAAGAAACTCCGAGTTATGAAACAGCCCAAAAATATTTGCAAGAAGCTAAAAGTAAAGGGTATGGCGCTGCGTTTTTAGTGGCAACTAAAGATGGCGAAAAAATCAGTATTCAGGACGCGATTAAATAATAAGCGTAAGTTCGAATATTTATATTAATTTTGTACAAACACTTAGAATTTTGAAACTAACAAGAGAAATTAAAACGGCTATTTTAGTCATCGCATCCATTCTACTATTTATCTGGGGATATAGTTTTTTAAAGGGAAGAGACCTTTTTACTAATTATACAATATTATATGCTGAATATGATAATGTTGAAGATTTATCACCTTCAGCGCCAGTAACGCTTAACGGACTAGCGATTGGTAAAGTAAATAAAATTACAATTGATGAAGTTACAGGTAAATTACTAGTTGAACTTCAGCTTAAAACAGATTTTCCAATTTCTAAAACAAGTACAGCTTATATTTATTCGCCGAGTTTAATTGGAGGAAAGCAAATTAAAATTGTTCCAAATTTTGCTGATAAAGAATTAGCAGAAGATGGACAAAAATTGGCTTCGAACGTTGAACTGGGGCTAACAGAATCATTAGGAGGAAAAATTGAACCAATTCAGCAAAAGCTTGATAAAATGCTTTTGAATATTGATAATTTGGTTACAGGATTAAATAATACTTTAGACAAAAACACTCAAGAAAATCTAAAGAAAACAATTGCTGAACTAAGTCAGACAATGACACAGTTTCATAAAGCTTCAGGAAGTCTAAACAATATTTTGGATACCAATAAAGGACAGATTAACGGAATGGTAACAAACTTCAATAAAATGTCTGGTAACTTCAATAAAATTTCAGATTCATTAAACAAAGCAGATTTAGGTAAAACCGTTCGTAACTTGAACCAGACTTTAGCTAAAGTAGATGTTTTAATGAGCAATCTGAACTCTGGAAAAGGTACGGCAGGAAAAATACTTAACGACGAGGCTTTATATAACAACCTGACTAAAACTTCGAAAGAACTTGAATTGTTATTGCAAGATCTTCGCCTTTATCCAACTCGTTACGTAAACGTTTCTCTTTTCGGAAAGAAAAATAAACCATACGTAGCACCAACCGAAGAAACAAACTCAACCGATAAAAAATAATGATAAATGAGTTATTTAGATAATATTTTATTCGCAGTACTTCTTATAGCAGGTTTCGGTTTTTTTGCAGCGAGCGTAAAAAAAATCATCCGAAATATTAATCTGGGAGTCGATGTAGATCGAAAAGATAATCCTAAAGCTCGTTGGAAAAACATGGCATTGATTGCTCTTGGGCAGTCAAAAATGGTGAGACGCCCTGTTGCAGGTATCCTTCATATTATAGTATATGCAGGTTTCATTATCATTAATATCGAATTACTCGAAATCATCATTGATGGATTATTTGGAACGCACAGAATTTTTGCTCCGTATTTAGGCGTAGTTTATGATGTTCTAATTGCCTCTTTTGAAATATTAGCCATACTTGTAATTTTTTCTGTTACAGTTTTTTGGCTTAGAAGAAACTTTATCCGATTAAAACGTTTCATACATTCTGATTTAACAGGATTTCCAAAAAGTGATGCAAATTACATTTTGTATTTTGAAACGGTTTTAATGATTTTGTTCTTGTTGATGAATGCTTCAGATTATCATCTGCAAAATGTGCCTGGAGGATATTCTCATTTTCATAAAGCGGGAAGTTACCCAATAAGCCAATTTATAGCGCCGATTTTTAATGGAACTTCCAATGAAGTTGTGGGCCTATTATTTGAAATCTTTTGGTGGCTGCATATTGCTGGTATTTTAGTTTTCATGAACTATTTATACTTTTCAAAACATTTGCACATTCTTTTGGCATTCCCAAATACGTATTTTGCCAATTTAAAACCGGAAGGTCAATTTGATAATTTAGCTTCGGTTACTAAAGAAGTGAAATTAATGATGGATCCAAATGCAGATCCATTTGCGGCTGCTCCAGCTGATGAAAATGCACATCCCGCTAAATTTGGTGCAAGTGATGTTCAGGATTTAAACTGGGTTCAGCTGTTGAATGCCTATACTTGTACAGAGTGCGGACGTTGCACTTCTTCTTGTCCAGCAAATCAAACAGGTAAAAAATTGTCTCCTCGTAAAATCATGATGGATACAAGAGATCGTTTGACAGAAGTTGGTAAAAATATCGATGCCAATAAAGGTGTTTTTGTTCCAGATAATAAATCACTTTTAAACGATTATATTACACCAGAAGAATTATGGGCTTGTACATCTTGTAACGCTTGTGTGGAAGAATGTCCAGTAAATATTAGTCCGTTGTCTATTATTATGGATATGCGCCGTTATTTGGTTATGGAACAAAGTGCTGCGCCAATGTCATTAAATGCCATGATGACTAATATTGAAAACAATGGTGCTCCATGGCAGTATAGCCAGCAAGACCGTTTAAATTGGAAAAACGAGAATTAAGATTTATGGTTTAATCGGTTAGTTGTTTAACCGTTTAATCGATTTTAAAATAATATTTCGGGTTTTATAGAATTGTCTTTTTTCTTTGACAATTAAACAATTCATAGATTACCGATTAAACAAAAGTGAGAGAAATGTCAGAAAGTTTAGTAGTGCCAACAATGGCAGAAATGCTTGCCGAAGGAAAACAACCAGAGGTTTTGTTTTGGGTAGGTTGCGCAGGAAGTTTTGATGATAGAGCAAAAAAAATTACTAAAGCGTTTGTACGAATTTTGAACCGTACGAATGTTTCTTTTGCGGTTTTAGGTACAGAAGAGAGTTGTACCGGCGATCCTGCAAAGAGAGCTGGAAATGAATTTTTGTTTCAAATGCAAGCCATGATGAATATCGAGGTTTTGAATGCTTATGAAGCAAAAAAAATTGTTACAGCTTGTCCGCACTGTTTTAATACTTTAAAAAATGAATATCCTGAATTAGGTGGAAACTATGAAGTTATTCATCATACAGAATTTTTGAAGTCATTAATTGATGATGGGAGATTGACTGTAGAAGGCGGGCAGTTTAAAGGGAAAAAAATTACTTTCCACGATCCTTGTTATTTAGGAAGAGCAAATAAAGTTTACGAAGCGCCAAGAGATTTAATTCAGAAATTAGACGTTGAATTAGTCGAAATGAAGCGTTCTAAAGCAAACGGATTATGCTGTGGAGCAGGAGGGGCGCAAATGTTTAAAGATGCTGAACCTGGAAACAAAGAAGTAAATGTGCTTCGTACAGAAGATGCTTTGGAAACTCAGCCTGATATTATCGCGGCAGGCTGTCCGTTTTGCAATACTATGTTGACAGACGGAATTAAAAATAAAGAAAAAGAAGGTCAGGTTAAGGTTTTAGACATTGCTGAATTAATTGCAAACGCACAGGATTTGTAATCTGAGGTTCTAAGTTACTAATATGCTAAGGTTCTAAGTTTTTAACTTGAAACTTGGAACAAAACAAACAAAATAAACAAAATTTAATAATGTATATACCTTTCGAAAATTTACCAGGTGAATCTAGAGTTTGGATTTACCAATCTAACAGAAAATTTTCTGAGGAAGAGTTTTCTGAAATAGAAGCAGATTTAAAAGCTTTTGTTGATCAGTGGGCTGCACATGGCACAAGTTTAGAAGCTTCTTATTTATTAAAATACAACCGATTTATTATATTGGCTGTAAATCAAGAAGTTCAAGCTGCTACAGGATGTTCAATAGATAGTTCTGTTGAGTTTATTCAAAGTTTAGAAAAAAAGTATGACGTTGATTTATTAGATAAAATGAATGTTACTTTTAAGCTTGGAGAACATATTGCACACAAACCATTAATTGATTTCAAGAAAATGGTTAAAGATAAAGCGGTAACAGCAAATACAATTGTATATAATAATTTGGTTACCAATATTGAAGAGTTTAATGAAGCTTGGGAAGTTCCTGCAGCCGACAGCTGGCATAGCAGATTTTTCTGAGAAAAATATTAAAATATTAAAAAGGCATAAAATTTATATTTGTGCCTTTTTTTATGGTTTTAGATTTCAAGTTTCAAGTTTGAAACCTAATAGGTTTTTAAAACATGTTAGGTTTGTCTGAAATATTGCAATTTTTAGAAATATTTATCAACTAGAATTAATCTAATTTTGTCAAAAATCTAACAATTTAAACGGTTAATTAGACGCTATTTTTGAGTATTTTCGTAGAATTAAATTTAATCCATGAAAATAGCAATAGTCTGTTATCCTACTTTTGGAGGTAGTGGTGTGGTAGCCACAGAGTTAGGTCTCGAATTAGCCAGAAGAGGACACGAAATACATTTTATTACATATAGTCAGCCAGTAAGATTGGCGCTTTTAAATCCTAATGTTCATTACCATGAGGTAAATGTTCCAGAATATCCTTTGTTTCACTATCAGCCGTACGAATTAGCGCTATCGAGTAAATTGGTAGACATGGTGAAATTGTACAAAATAGAGCTTCTGCATGTCCACTATGCTATTCCTCATGCTTATGCGGGTTATATGGCAAAGCAAATGCTGAAAAATGAAGGAATTAATCTTCCGATGATTACAACACTTCACGGAACAGATATTACGCTTGTCGGAAACCATCCTTTTTATAAACCTGCGGTAACATTTAGTATCAATAAATCTGATTATGTGACTTCGGTTTCGCAGAGTTTGAAAGATGATACTTTGAAATTGTTCAAGATTAAAAACAAAATAAAAGTTATTCCTAACTTTATTGAGTTGGACAAAGTAAAGAAAGACCCGAATGCGCCTTGCCATCGTTATGTAATGGCTAATGAAAATGAGCGCATTATTACGCATATCAGTAACTTTAGAAAAGTAAAACGCATTCCAGACATCATTAAGATTTTCTACAATGTTCAGAAAGAAATTCCGGCTAAATTGATGATGGTTGGTGACGGACCTGAAAAAGAAAAAGCAGAAATATTATGTCAGGAATTAGGGATTTTAGATAAAGTAATTTTCTTTGGGAATAGTCATGAGATTGATAAAATCTTATGCATGACCGATTTGTTTTTACTGCCTTCAGAAACTGAAAGTTTTGGTTTGGCAGCTTTAGAAGCAATGGCATGTGGAGTTCCAGTAATTTCGAGTAATTCTGGTGGTCTGCCTGAAGTGAATTATGATGGTTTTTCTGGCTACTTGAGCAATGTTGGAAATGTTGAAGAAATGGCGCAAAATGCATTGAAGATTTTAAAAGATGATGCTGTTTTAAGTCAATTTAAAGCAAACGCATTAGAAGTAGCAAGAAAATTTGATATTAAAAACATTTTGCCTAAATATGAAGCTTTATATCAGAAAGCAGTTGATGATTATAAGTTGGAGAAACACTAATTTAAAAGGATAAAATGAAAAAAGTAATTTCTGTTTTAGCGGTTTTTGTTTTGATTTCATGTGGAGTGAAGAAGGTTGAAAGTTCAAACGCGTCGCTGTATGAGGTTTTGACAAAACAATCTGATGGCGGTGGAAATATTAAATTTTTTGAAATTTTGACCGAGCCAAATGAAATCAAAATGCTTGAAAACGATCCGAATTTAGCACATAAAATGAAAGATCCAGATGTTCAAGAATATAATTACGTCATTCTTAACATGGGTGAGAAAAACACTAGCGGTTATACAATCGATGTTGAAAAGGTTGAAGAAACCGATAAAAACATCATTATAACAGTAAAAGAAAACAGTCCTGCAAAAGACGCCATGACTATGCAGGTGATTTCATATCCTTATACGGTTGTAAAAATCCATTCTAAGAAAGAAATTATTATTAAATAAAATTATATAAAGACTGGACTTCGACTCCGCTCAGCCTGACATCGATTGTTTTTAGGAAACGATTCCAAAGTTGTCAGGCTGAGCGGAATCGAAGCCCTTTTTTAAATTTCTTTTGAAACCCATAAAAAAAGCCTGTCGCTTTTAAACGACAGGCTTCTTCTTACAATTATTTTTTAGTTTTATTTTAGAATCTAAATTTGACACCTAAACCAACGTCAAATCCAAAATTGTCATCGTCGTAATATCCAGAACCAATTTCTGGTCTTGCGTCCAATGATAAAGTAAGTGGCACTTCTTTAAATCTATATTCTATACCGATATCTCCAGCAGCAAAAACATATGTTCCGCTATCATTGTATCTGTAATTATTGTTGTAATAATCATGATCCCAAGCAGCTAGTCCTCCACCGACACCAGCATACCAGTTAAAACCTCCGTCGATGTTCCAAACCCATTGGTAAAGAGCGACTCCTTTTATTGCGTCTACATCTCTGCTGTTTCTCCATCCTAAATCAAATTCAAGTCTGTTTTTTTGATTCAATCCTAGTTGGTATGATATTTCTCCCCCAAATCCGTTATTGTCACCCAGACGTAATCCTAAAGCGTGTTTCGAAATTTCTTGTGATTGAGCCGTAAATGCTAAACCAAGAAGCATAATGGCAGATAATAGTATCTTTTTCATAAAAATGGTAAATTAATTTTTTTCAAATGTATTATTACAGTCAGATATAAAACGTATAACATTTTTGAAAATTGTTACATAATTTACATTTTTAAGATTTTGACGTGTTAAAATTCTTAAAAAACTGTTTCTGAGGCGTTTATTTTAGGATTATGGATGAAATTAGCTGAGAAGTGATCAGGTCTTCCATTTCTAAAAGATTTTCTTCTTCTGCAAAATTGCTAGCCTTATAAGAATATAATTTCCATCGTTTTTTATGATATTCTAAAGCAGTTAAATTTTCTACCCAATCACCTGAATTTAAATATAAAGTAGAACCATGTTTGTTTTCTTTCGTCATGATTTTTGGTTCATGAATGTGCCCGCAAATGACATAATCGTAGTTTTTTTCTATAGCCAGATCGGTTGCAGTGGTTTCAAAATCTGAGATAAATTTTACCGCTTTCTTAACGCTTGCTTTTATTTTTTTAGAAAAAGAATACGGTTCGCGTCCTAATTTTGCCAGACACCAGTTCGCAAAACGATTCATTAAAATTAAATAATCGTAACCCAGTCCGCCCAATTTTGCAATCCATTTGGAGTGCTGAACAGAAGCGTCAAAAACGTCTCCATGGAAAATCCAGGCCTTTTTATCATCTAATTCTAAAACCAATTTATCGACTAGAGCAAAATTTCCCATATTCATATCGCTGAATTTTCGAAGTATTTCATCGTGATTTCCAGTAATATAATACACTTTTGTTCCTTTAGAAGCCATTCCGATAATGCGCTGAATAACTCGCAAGTGTGCTTTTGGAAAATAAGATTTACGAAATTGCCAAGCATCGATTATATCGCCGTTTAAAACTAAAGTTTTGGGTTTAATGCTTGAAAGATAATTGTTTAGTTCTTTTGCGTGACTTCCGTAAGTTCCTAAATGGACATCAGAAAGAATGACCAATTCGACATTTCTTTTTTTCAATTTTTCTTGATTTGAAGTTTTACAAATGAAAGAAAGTTTGTGAAATCTGACTTTATTAAAAGGTTATTAAAAAGAGGATAATTTTACCAAATTGTGATTTTTATTCCATTTAATGTTTCGTTAATAATACCAGTTTTAAATTTTTTAATTTAATTCATAAAACTTACATTTGCTCAAAACAAAACACAATGGCAGGAAACAGCTTCGGCACACTATATAAAGTTAGTACATTTGGAGAATCTCACGGTGAAGCGTTAGGCGGAATTATCGACGGATGCCCTCCAGGAATACAATTAGATTTTGAAGCAATTGAAGTAGATATGGCTCGCAGAAAGCCAGGTCAGTCAGCAATTGTTACACAAAGAAAAGAACCAGATAGCGTTCAGTTCTTATCAGGAATATTTGAAGGAAAAACAACAGGAACTCCAATTGGTTTCATTATTCCAAATACCAATCAAAAATCAGACGATTACTCGCATATAAAAGATAACTACAGGCCAAGCCACGCCGACTATGTTTACGATCAGAAATATGGTTTTCGCGATTATCGAGGTGGAGGTAGAAGTTCTGCTAGAGAAACAGCAAGTAGGGTAGTAGCGGGTGCAATTGCAAAACAAATGTTGCCTGAAATTAAGATTAATGCTTATGTTTCTTCTGTTGGACCAATTCATTTAGATACACCTTATCAGGAATTGGATTTTTCTAAAATTGAAAGCAATCCAGTGCGTTGTCCAGATGAGAAATCTGCAGCGATTATGGAAGAATATATTCGCGATATCCGCAAACAAGGAGATACTGTCGGAGGTGTTGTAACTTGTGTAATTCAGAATGTTCCGGTTGGTTTAGGAGAACCGGTGTTTGATAAACTTCATGCAGAATTAGGAAAAGCAATGCTTTCTATTAATGCTGTAAAAGGTTTTGAATACGGAAGCGGTTTCTCTGGTTCTGAAATGAAGGGAAGTGAGCATAATGATTTATACAACCCAGACGGAACGACAAAAACAAATCTTTCAGGAGGAATTCAAGGCGGTATAAGCAACGGAATGGATATTTATTTCAGAGTGGCTTTTAAACCTGTTGCAACTATTATGCAGACTCAAGATTCTTTAGATAATAAAGGTAACATTACACCCATGACAGGAAAAGGACGTCATGATCCGTGTGTAGTGCCTCGCGCAGTGCCTATCGTAGAAGCGATGGCAGCAATTGTTTTGGCAGATTTCTATTTAATCAACAAAACATATTAATAAAAGGTAAGACAGTGAGGGTCTTATATTTTAATAATCAAAAAATAATTTAATGCAAGAAGTTACAGAAACTAAAAAAACATCATTTCTTTCGGGATTAACAGGGCAAATTATAATTGCAATGGTTCTAGGAGCCATTTTAGGAATTATATTGCACAATACCATTTCGCCAGAAGCAGCACAGGCATTTAGCAGTAAAATAAAAATGCTGGCAACCATCTTCATTCGTTTGGTGCAAATGATTATTTCCCCATTGGTTTTTACGACTTTGGTGGTTGGAATTGCAAAATTGGGAGATATCAAAACTGTGGGAAGAATTGGAGGAAAAGCTATTGGATGGTTTTTTACAGCTTCATTTATTTCGCTTCTAATTGGATTGTTTTATGTCAATATTTTACAGCCAGGTGTTGGTCTAAAATTAGATCACGTTGACATGGCAGCAGCTTCAGAAGTTACTGGCAAAACGCAAAATCTGTCTTTTGATAATTTCGTTGAGCATATAGTGCCAAAAAGTATTGTCGAAGCAATGGCAACTAATGAGATTCTACAGATTGTAGTTTTCTCAATCTTCTTCGGATTGGCAGCCGCTTCTCTTGGAGATACTGTTAAACCAATTATTGGTGCTTTCGATAAATTATCGCACATTGTTTTGAAAATGGTAAACTATGTAATGAAGTTTGCGCCAATTGGAGTTTTTGGAGCTATTGCAGGTGTGTTTGCCATACGAGATGCAGAAGAATTGGTGATTACTTACTTCAAATTTTTCGGTTCCTTCTTAATTGGAATCAGTACTTTATGGATTATTTTAATTGCCATAGGATATATTTTCCTTAAAGGAAGAATGACTGAATTGTTAAGACGCATTACTGGACCTTTGGCAATTGCTTTTGGAACAACAAGCAGTGAAGCTGTATTTCCAAAATTAACAGAAGAATTGGAAGGCTTTGGAGTAAAAGATAAAATTGTTTCTTTTATGTTGCCGCTTGGATATTCGTTTAATCTAGACGGAAGCATGATGTATATGACCTTTGCAAGTATTTTTATTGCTCAATTCTACAATGTGCATTTAGATTTAGGAACGCAAATGGCAATGCTTTTAGTTTTAATGCTTACCAGTAAAGGTATTGCAGGTGTACCAAGAGCAAGCTTAGTTGTCGTTGCAGCAACTTGCGGTATGTTTGATATTCCAATTGAAGGAATCGCATTAATTCTTCCAATTGACCATTTCTGCGATATGTTTAGAAGTGCTACGAACGTGCTAGGAAATGCATTGGCTACTTCTGTTGTTGGGCAATGGGAGAGCAATAAAGAATAATAATAGTACTGAGATTTTAATTTTTTTATCTTAGTTATCGATATAATATTTGACAAGCTGTATTTTTTTATGAAATACAGCTTTTTTTTATTTTAAAGTGTATATTTGATCAAATTAGCCGATTAATGCCCCACAAACGGATTCTTTTTCTTTTATTTTTAATTCTGAATTGCTTTGCCAATTCGGCAATCGGGCAATCTAATTGTAACCTCGATCCTAAAATTGATAAGACTGTAAAGAAAGCGCTTTTGAATTTTAGAGAATCTAATTTTGAAAAATCACTTATCTATTCGAGAGCTGCTTTAAATGCGGCGACAGCAGTAAAAGATTATTGTCTCATTGCTCGTTCGTACAATATTATTGCTGCGAATTACAACGAGCTGACGGAGTTTGATAAAGCTATTTTTTTCTATAAAAAAGGACTGTACTATGCCAATAAAACCAGCAACGATACTTTAAAATGCAATCTCTATAATAATTTAGGGAATATGTACTGCTTTGAAAAAAAGCAGTTTGATGAGGGAATTCGGTACTATAAAAAAGCGGTAGCCTATGCTTTGAAGATTAATGATCTAAAAGAAGTTTATTTTACCAATGTAAATATCGCTTGGGCTTATTTTGATATAGGAAATTATAAACAGGGAAATCTTTTTTTAAAGTATGTTAACAGCACTAAAATAAAATATAATGACGGTTCAACAGAAGTTATTGTTGATATGCTCAATGGTATTTATTCTAGCCATATAAATGATAATAAGGCCGCAAATGCTTATTTTTTAAGTGCTATTGAAACAGGAAAAAAATGCCAGGAGAAAACAGATCTGGCAAATGCTTATTTAGAATATTCGCATTTTTTAAATAAAATCAACAAGCACAAAGAAGCATATGATGCACTGGTTAACCATTATAAAGTTTCGGATAAGGTATATGATGTTAAGAAGCTTAAAAAGGCATCTCAGGCCGGTTTAAGTCTTGAATTGGATGAGTATAAGAGGCAAATTGATAAAGTTGAAGGCGAAAAAGTAGAGCAGTCTCAAAGTTTAAGGAAATCAAAAATTATTGTGATTCTTTTTATTTTGATTTCTCTCATTCTTTTAATTTTAATTGTCACACTTATAAAGAATATCCGGTATAAGAAGAAACACAATTTGGAGCTTCTTAAAGCAAAAGAAATCGCAGAAGAAGCTTCTTTGCTCAAAACACAATTTATATCGACTATAAGCCACGAATTACGTACGCCACTTTATGGTGTGGTCGGAATTACCAACATGCTGCTCGAAGAACATAAAGAAATTTCGAGAAGCCAGCATTTAAGTTCTCTAAAATTTTCTGCCAGATATTTATTGTCTCTAGTAAATGATATTTTGCAGATTAATAAAATTGAAGAAAACAAAATTGTACTTGAAAACCTGACTTTTAATATTTCAGACGAAATTACGGTAATCAAAAACTCTCTTTCTTTCCTTTCGCAGAAAAATAATAATAGAATTTCTACCAATATTGACTCAAATATTCCGGAATATTTGATTGGTGATAAACTTCGTCTTGCTCAGATTTTAATGAATTTG
This sequence comes from Flavobacterium sp. F52, assembly GCF_000278705.1. NCBI lineage: Bacteria > Pseudomonadati > Bacteroidota > Flavobacteriia > Flavobacteriales > Flavobacteriaceae > Flavobacterium > Flavobacterium sp. F52. Next base: position 95,772 of record NZ_AKZQ01000038.1, read on the forward strand.
GTAAGTAATGCATTGAAATTTACTAAAGACGGACAAGTTGAAATTAACGTAAAGCTAAATAAAGTAGAAGGAAAGTTGTATTATTTAGATTTCTTAATTAAAGATAACGGAATCGGAATCGCAGTTGCAGATCAGAATAAGATTTTTGAAAAATTTGTCCAAGTTGGCAGACGAGATGAAGATTATCAGGGTACAGGTTTAGGGCTTAGTATTGTAAAAAGATTGCTAGGGCTTTTTGGAAGTACCATTACATTGGATAGTGATCTCGGAAAAGGAACTGCATTTTCGTTTACAATTGCATTCGAACATGATTTAGCGAAAACGAAGAGCATTATTGATGAAATTGAAGTTGATCTTACTTCAAGCGAAATTTATAAAATTTTAGTTGTCGAAGATAATTTGATCAATCAGCTTGTTACGAAAAAGATTATCGAAAAAAATAATTATTCCTGCAAAGTGGTTGACGATGGTTTTGCGGCTCTTAAAATTTTAGAAAACGAAACCTTTGATTTGATTTTGATGGATATCAATATGCCTTTAATGAACGGATTTGAAACTACAAAAAGGATACGTCTTCTCGGCATAGAAACTCCAATTGTGGCCTTAACTGCTTTCGATAAAGACGAGATTACAGATGAAGCGATTTCGTCTGGAATGAATGATATAATCATTAAACCTTTCGAACCAGTTAAATTATTTAAAATAATCAATTTCCTTATAAACGAAAAAAACGCTGTTTAATACCAGCGTTTTTTATTTTTCTTAGAGTTATTTGATTTTCTCGATTTATGAGCGCCTCCGCTTCTGTTTGAGTTTTTAGGTTTTTCCCCAGCTTCTGGACTTCCAGAATGCCATTGGTACGGATGATCTGCAATTGTTTTTACGTCCACTTTGATTAATTTCTGAATATCTTTCCAATAAGGAAGCTCATCTTTTCCGCAGAAAGAAATCGCAATTCCACCATTACCGGCACGACCTGTACGGCCAATACGGTGAACGTAAGTTTCAGGAATATTCGGTAAATCAAAATTGATTACATATGGCAATTGTTCAATGTCAATTCCTCGCGCCGCAATATCCGTTGCAACCAATACGCCAACTTCTTTGTTTTTGAAAGCATCTAAAACACGTTGTCTAGCGTTTTGTGATTTATCTCCGTGAATGGCTTCTGCAGGAATATCTTTCTTACGAAGTGCTTTCACAACATTATCAGCCCCATGTTTTGTTCTCGAAAAAACAAGAACGTTCGATAAATTTTCCTCTTTAATCAAGCTGTATAATAAGTTTCTTTTTTCTGTTTTATCAACAAAATAAACACGCTGTTCTACATTTTCAGCTGTTGATGAAACGGGCGAAACTTCAACTTTTGCTGGATCTTGAAGAAACATTTCAGCAAGTTCACGAATCGCAATTGGCATTGTTGCAGAGAAAAGTAAAGTCTGTCTGTTTTTTGGAGTTAATTTAACGATCTTTTTCACATCGTTTATAAAGCCCATATCCAGCATCTGATCGGCTTCATCCAGCACTAAAGTATGTAGATGATTCAAATCAAGAAAACCTTGCTTATGTAAGTCAAGCAGTCTCCCTGGGGTGGCTATTAGAATATCGACTCCTTTTTTTAAGGTTTCAACCTGTGGATTTTGAGAAACACCTCCAAAAATTGTTAATTGTGTTAGATTGGTATATTTGCCATAAGTGTCAAAACTTTCTCCAATTTGCACAGCAAGCTCACGAGTTGGCGTAACAACTAGCGCACGAATTTGTTTTGCTTTTTTTGATGAGCCAACAATTCGATGTAATTGATGTATGATTGGAATGGCAAATGCCGCCGTTTTTCCTGTTCCTGTCTGCGCACAGCCAATTAAATCTCTTCCAGATAAAACAACCGGAATAGATTGTTCCTGAATCGGAGTGGGATTTAAATAGCCTTCTTCAAATACGGCTTTTTGTATACTTTTTGAAAGTGATAGATCTTCGAATAACATATCTTAGTGATTAACTATTTTAGCTTTAATTCTAAAATGCCGTGCAAAGATAGGTTTATTCAGTCAATCGTTTGTTTGAATTAGCTTTTATTTGGCAAAACCAATTTGTTTTGAATTTAGAACTTACTTTTAAATCAGTCTTTTTCGATATTGGCTTTAATGAAATCAGTCACTAAATAACCAATTAATTTGCCAATTAAATTATTGTTTGGAGAATTGTCTAAATCTGGAGCACCTTCGCAAATATGCAGATAAGTGGCGTTTTTATGTTCGCCGAAGAAAGAAACAAATTGTCTCAATTCTTCCACAGAAAAACCACTGATTGTCATGGCACTGCTGGCAATGTTTGGAATTGCATCAAGGTCGATTTCAATTCCAAAAGAATCATTTTTAATAAAATCCAAAGCTGTAATCATCTCACGATTAAAATCTTTTTCTTTTCTGATATTGACGCTGTCGTAAGTATTGTATCGAACGCGGTCTTCTAGTTTTTTTATAATATCTAGAACGCTTTTTGAAGTGTAATTTTCATGAAGCCCAAAAATGAAATATTTCTTTAAAAAGCCTTCTTCATAAGCGTATGAAAATCCATTTCCGCTGTGACGGCCTTCTAAAATCCTAAAATCAGAATGTGCATCAAAATTAATCGCGTTTACTGGTTTTCCTTTCGCAAGAGCGGCGCCTTTAATATTTCCGTAAGCATTGTTATGGCCTCCGCCAATAATAATTGGAGTTTTTCCGGCTTTGATAATAGTAAAAATGATATGAGAAACTTCTTTGTCTATTTTTTCAACTAGCTGACTTAATTTTGAACGATCATCTATATCATTAAAATCAAGGTTTTCTACTTCGCGCATTTCATTTGCAACATTGATTTGCCCTAAAACAATAATGTTGCTTCCTTTACAAAACCTATTATGCTGAATGTTTGCAATGCTTTTTATGGCACATTGCCATGCCGAGGCTGCCCCAGGTCTTCCGTAATTGGCGCGCACGCCAATATCTTCAGGAATTCCTAAAAGAACATATTTTGCTTCACTTTCTTTGAGAAAAGTAACTTTGTCAGCTCCTGGCGGAATGACAATCATCTTTTCTCCGAACTTTAATTCACCACTTCTATGATTTGTGACTTTTGCTAAATCATTTATAGTGAAAGGGATTAATTTTTCCATGAAAAAAATTTATTTTCCAAAAATAATATAATTGTAGAAACTTACGTTATTACCTTATATTAATTCTTAAATTTGTTATTAAAGAAAATTATTTAAATATGGAAAACCCAAAGAACAACAATTCAAGTCTAAAGGCGGTAATCGCAGTTTTAGCAGTCCTACTGATCGGTAGTTTAGTGTATATTTTTAAATTATCTTCTGATACAGAAGTAGTTAAAACGGAGCTTACAACAACTTTGACAGAAAAAGAATCTGTAATGAAAGATTTACAGGAGTTAAAAGCGACTTATGATGCTGCAATTGCTGAAAATACTTCGATGTCTGACGAATTAATCCAAGAAAGAGACAAAGTAGTGGCTTTAATGGATGATTTGAACAAGTCTAAAGGAGATGTTTCTAAATACAGATCTCAAGTTCAAGCAATGCAAAGCAAAATGAAAACTTTAGTTGCTGAAAACGATGAGTTAAAAAAACAAAATGGTGTTTTAACTACTCAAAGAGATAGTACTATTGTAGTTTTAGGAGAATCTAAAAAATATAATGAAGTATTAGTGGGTCAAAACGAAGAACTAGCTAAAACTGTTGAAAAAGGTTCTAAATTATCTGTATTGAATACTAAAACTTCAGCTTACAAATTGAAAAGCTCAGGTAAACAAATTGAAACAGATAAAGCAAGCCGTGCTGACGTTTTAAAAGTTAGTTTTACAATTGCTGAAAACCAAATTGCTAAATCTGGTGACAAAACGTATTATGTTCAAGTTATCGATGCTAAAAACAATGTTTTAGGCGAGAAAAAGACAGAAAGTTTTGGAGATAACTCATTAACTTACAGCTTTAAGACTACAGTAAAGTATGAAAATAAAACTGTACAAGTTAGTGAAGATCTTCCAGGAAAAGATTTTGCAAAAGGAACTTATTTTATCAATATTTTTGATAATGATGAGTTAGTTTCTAAAACTAGTTTCAGTTTAAGATAATTTTGCCGAAGGGAATAAAATACCACTAAGATATTAAAGGTCTGTGATTTTCACAGACCTTTTTTTATGTATGAAATTTGAATTTTATTGTTGTTTGAAAAACGATACGTTATCCGTTGTTGAAACCACTGGCAATATTTAAATCGTTGAAATGATTATTCTAAAATTTTTCCTTCTACAAAAACAGATTCAATAAGATTGCTTCCAAAAGCGTAAGGAATTTGGTAGTAAGAGGAAATTGGTTTTGTCAGGATTAAATTGGCTTTTTTGCCTTTTGTAATACTTCCGTGAGTTTCAGAGAGTCCCATGGCATATGCGCCGTTTATGGTTGCGGCATTGATGGCTTCTTCTGGCGTCATTTTCATTTTGATGCAGGCCGTTGCTACAACAAAATTCATATTTCCTGATGGAGTAGAGCCAGGATTAAAATCTGTAGCCAATGCTAAAGGCAAGCCCGCTTTAATCATTTCGCGTGCTGGCGTATATGGAATGCTTAAAAAGTAAGAACACGAAGGCAAAGCTACAGGCATTGTTTCTGTTCCTTTTAAAGCTTCAATATCTTCTGGATTCATAATTTCTAAATGATCGACAGAAAGTGCATTAAATTTAACTCCAGCCTGAATTCCGCCAATAGAGTTGAATTGGTTTACGTGGATTTTTGGTTTTAAGCCAAAGGCCAAACCTGCTTCCATAATTTTTTCGGTTTCTTCTACTGAGAAATAACCGCTTTCGCAGAAAACATCTACATAATCTGCTAATTTATTTTTAGAGATTTCGGGAAGCATCTCGTTTATAATTTCGTCCAAATAACCTGCTTTATCATCTTTGTAATGTAAAGGAAATGCATGTGCGCCTAGAAATGTAGCTTTTATGGCAATAGGATAGTTTTCGGCCAGTTTTTTAATTACTCGAAGCATTTTTAATTCTCCATCAACCGTCAAACCATAACCTGATTTAATTTCGACGGCTCCAGTTCCTAAATGCATTACTTCTTTTAAACGAATTTTAGACTGTTCATAAATCTCTTCTTCGGAAGTTTCGTTTAGTTTTTTAGCTGAATTTAAAATTCCGCCGCCGCGATTGGCGATTTCTTCATAAGAAAGTCCATTAATGCGATCTACAAATTCCTGCTCACGATTTCCTGCATAAACAATATGAGTATGGCTGTCACACCAAGATGGGAGCACAACTCTTCCTATTGCATCTATTGTTTTGTCGGCATTTATTTTTGGAAGATTATCCATTGAGCCGAAATCTTTAATGAGATTGTCTTTTAAGACTAAAAAAGCATTTTTAATTGTTGGAAGATTAGCCATTTCAGAACCTGAAACTTTAGCAATAGAAGTTTCGCGAACCTGAAGTAACTCTTGTATGTTTGTAATTAAAGTGATCATTAATATGAATTGTTATAAAACACAAATTTCACAAATTTTCACGGATTAATGTGTGAAAACTTGTGAAATTCGTAAAATTGTTTTTTCTCTAAAGATTATTCTGAAACTGTTATTTCGAATATTTTATCCCAATATTTACCAGTAACAAAAATGGTTTTAGTAGTAGGGTTGTAGGCTATACCGTTTAGAACCTCAGCATTTTTGCTTTTTACAAATTTACGTAGTCCAGATAAATTGATAATTCCTTCAACTGCACCAGATTTTGGGTCTACAACAGCAATGGCGTCTTTTTGCCAAACATTAGCATAAAATTTTCCATTGATCAATTCTAGTTCATTTAATGCTTTAATTTTTGAACTGCCAGAATAAACATTAATGTAATCAATTAGTTTTTGATTAGAAGGATCCATTTTCCAGATTTTCTCTGTTCCATCAGAATGATAAATGTATTGGTTATCATGTGTCATTCCCCAACCTTCAATATCTTTATCGTATTTGAATGTTTTTTCCAGTTTAAAATTTTTAGCATCATAAATAAACCCGGTTTTTTCCTGCCATGAAAGCTGATATAATTTCCCATTGAAGAAAGTAATTCCTTCTCCAAAATATTCTTTCGGAAGATCAACTTGTTTGATTACTTTTCCGTTTTTATAATCTACCTCTCTGAAGTATGAATCTTCTTTTTGTCCTGTACTTTCAAAAAGTCTTCCGTCATGAAATTCTAAACCTTCAGTAAAAGCTGTTGTATCATGTGGAAAAGTGTTTACAATTTTATAGTTTAATAATTTAGGTTCGATGTCAGATACAACTTCAATTCTTTTAGTAGCATCAGAAGAATCTCCTCCAAAATAAACAGTAGCTTTTAGGTATTGGTAGCCTAATTTTTGATCTTTTAATTCAAATTTAAATTTTTCGGCACCTTTTGTACCTCCCACTCTTTTATCGTTTATAAAGTAAGCAATGCTGTCGATTTCTTTCGAATTTGGGTTTAAAACTCCGATTGAAAGTGATTCTTTTTGCGTAAAATGGGCCGGAAAAGCAGAATCATCGATATTAAATAAAGAATTTTCACCTTTATTTTTTTCTTTACATCCAATTAATGTGATTCCTAATAAAATGACAGCTAGGAAGTTATATTTTTTCATAGTTTAAAATTTCAATATGCCAATATACGACGTTATTTTTATAGCAACAAAGGTCTTGCAAAAATATAAAAAGGTTGTATATTTGCACCGGCAAGTCCTACACGACCAGCTCCTGCAGACTCCCCCAGGATGGGAACATAGCAAGGGTACGTGGTTGAGCGGTGCGATGTAGGTCGCTTGCCATTTTTTTTTTAGAATTTAATTAGTTTGTAATCTTCCTTTCAGGAGGATTTTTTTATTTTTGACCCAATCTGAAGTTAGATGCTATTGGTTAAAAGTGAAATATTGAGCATTTTATGTAATGTTCAAAATATTACCATTCTCCAAAACTCATAACTCAAAATTCATAACTTATAACTAAATAAATGAGCAAAGTCGTTTTAATTACCGGAGGATCATCAGGAATTGGAAAATCTATTGGTGAATTTTTACATCAGAAAGGTTTCGTTGTTTACGGAACGAGCAGAAATCCTGAGAAAGTTCTCAATTCTATTTTTCCTTTGGTGGCTTTAGATGTTCGAAATGCGGATTCTATTAAAAATGCTGTAAGCAGAATTATTGAAACTTCTGGAAGATTGGATATTGTAATTAATAATGCTGGAGTTGGAATTACTGGGCCATTAGAAGAAATTCCTACGGAAGAAATTCGAAATAATTTTGAAACAAACTTTTTCGGACCAATCGAAGTGATGAAAGCTGCGCTTCCACAGATGCGTAAACAGAATTCTGGACTTATAATCAATATTACATCAATTGCTGGTTATATGGGACTTCCTTACAGAAGTGTTTATTCAGCTTCAAAAGGAGCTTTAGAATTAATTACTGAAGCTTTAAGAATGGAAGTAAAATCTTTTGGAATTGAGATTACCAATGTTGCTCCTGGAGATTTTGCTACAAATATTGCAGCAGGCCGTTATCATGCGCCAGTTATAAAAGATTCTGCTTACGAAAAGGTTTATGGAGAAGTTCTAGCAACAATGAATGATCATGTTGATGCGGGAAGTAATCCAAATGAAATGGCAGAAGCGGTATACAAAATCATTCAGACCAAAAAACCGAATGTACACTATAAAGTTGGTGCATTTATGCAAAAGTTTTCGATTGTGTTAAAACGTGCTCTTCCGGATAAAGTGTATGAGAAAATGTTAATGAATCATTACAAGTTATAAATCGGAATTAATTGCCTGTTTTTAGATTTAAATCACAAATTGATTTGATTTTTGAAATTGTTATTGGCATTGATTTCGTAATTTTGCAGCTGCGTTTGCGTGAGGGATAGAAGTAAACTACCGAAGTAGTACGGATAGCCCGACCAGATTTGAAAAAGGCGCTTGTAAGCGGTTTGATTGGTGCGCCTTTTGCAAATCTGGTCACGCGCAAAATATATCAACACAATTTAAATAATATAAATTATGAAATTTTTTATTGACACGGCTAATTTAGCTCAAATTAAAGAAGCACAAGCATTGGGTGTTTTAGATGGTGTAACTACTAACCCGTCTTTGATGGCGAAAGAAGGAATCACTGGGAAAAACAATATTCTTAAGCATTACGTTGACATCTGTAATCTTGTTGAAGGTGATGTAAGTGCTGAAGTTAATGCTCTTGATTTTGAAGGTATGATTAAGGAAGGTGAGGAGCTGGCTGAATTACATGAGCAGATTGTTGTAAAACTTCCTATGACTAAGGAAGGTGTTATGGCAGCAAAATATTTTTCTGATAAAGGAATTAAAACTAACGTAACTCTTGTTTTCTCTGTAGGACAAGCAATCTTAGCGGCTAAAGCTGGAGCTACTTATGTTTCTCCATTTGTTGGACGTTTGGATGATATTTCTACTGATGGTTTGAACTTGATTCAAGAGATTAGAGAGGTTTATGATAACTACGGTTACGAAACTCAAATTTTAGCAGCTTCAGTGCGTCACACAATGCATATTGTTAACTGTGCTAAAATTGGTGCTGATGTTATGACTGGACCACTTTCTGCAATTTACGGTTTATTGAAACATCCATTGACAGATATCGGTTTAGCTCAATTCGTAGCTGATTTTGAAAAAGGGAACAAGTAATTCTCAGATACTTATAAAATAAAAATCGTCTTTTTTCTAACGAGAAGAGGCGATTTTTTTTACTTTTATATTGAATCTTAAATAGTTAAATATGAAAGTTATCTTATTTATGTTGTCATTTTTTGCAGCGAGTTTTTCGATAAACGCCCAAGCCGCTAAAGTTATTACTTCGGTGAATGAAGCGGGAGATGTTGCTACTTACGAGCTGGATTGTTCGGTTAAATTTCAAACTCTTGCCAAAGGTCTTCGGTATAATATTACTAGGCATGAATTTAAAGGCCCAGAATTAAAGAATACTTATCGCCTTTTATTAGTTATGGACGGATTTTATTCAAAAACGCTAAACAGTGAAATGACAATCTCGGCAGTTTTAAGCGATGGCACAAAAATAGAAGCTAGAAAAACGATAGAAGATGATGGTTTCTTTGATGGAGCTTGCACCTTAAAAATAAAAGATCCGAAAGCGCTTTTAAATGCTGATATTGATAAGATAATCGTCCATGCGGACAAAGATGTCGTTTATCCTTTATCGGCTCAGAATAAAGCTATTTTTAAGAAGAATTTGAGTAATATCATTAATGCGAAGTAAAAGAGGCTAAGTTTCTGAGATGCTGAGATTCTAAGTTTTTTCTTTTTTGGAAGTAAAAAAAATCCAAATTCCTATTAGTAAAATTGGAATTTGGATTTTTTATATATTGGAATTTTTTAATTTTTAGTGTCCTCCTCCAGCGCTTTCAATATGGCTGATTCCTTGTTTTTTCAAGATTTTAGGGCAATAGAAACCATAGAATCCTAAATAAGCAAAACCGATAAGTGGTACGATGTATGAGAAATGTGTATATGTGATTCCAAAAATTCCGTTTGGATTTGTAGCGTCTAAATCACAGATGCTTCCTTGTAATAATGGAATTACTCCACCACCAAGAATCATCATAATTAAGAAAGAAGATGCTTTTCCTGTGTTTTTTCCTAATCCTGCAATCGCTAAATCGAAGATTGAAGGCCACATGATAGATAAGAACAATCCTCCAGAAATAAAGAAGAATTTTGCGATTTCTGGATCTGGCCAAGCCAATCCTAAAACCATCATCGTTAATCCCGAAATTCCGAAAAGCATTAATGTTTTTCCAGCGTTTTTACCACCAACAAAACTTACAGCAATAAATAGTAAAATCCAGATTGGATAGATGTAGAATGAAGAAACATCGTGAGCAGCAAAGATATTTGCCCCGATAATTACTCCAAATGCAGCAGCAGGCACAATAAATTTAAGAGCTGTATTTACCAAGTTAGAAGTATTGAAAACATTTACTCCACCATTCCAACGGCCGATCATTAAACTACCCCAGTAAAGCGCAATAAATGGTGCAACGGCATCTTCTAGAACGTTTCCGAATTCGTGTGTGTGCAATAAAGCAGGCAAGTTACTGATGATAGTTACCTCAGTTCCAACATAAATAAAAATCCCTAACATCCCCAAGTATAATTGCGGATAGTCAAGAATGTTAAAACTGCTGTGTTTGTCTTTGATGATTGCTTCTTCCTCTTTTACAGGATCTTCAATTTTAGAAAAGTTCATAAATACCGCAACAGCAATAAATGCAAGACCTAAAATGATGAATGGCAATTTAATATCTTCTAATGAAAGCGCTGTTTTTTTGTTGTCTCCCATTCCGAATAAAGCGATACCTAACAAGATAGCTCCGATTGTTGTTCCAAAAGAGTTGATTCCTCCTGCAAGCGTTAAACGGTGCGCTCCTGTCTCAGGACTTCCCATTTTAATGGCTAAAGGGTTTGCTACAATCTGCTGAATTGAAAATCCTAATCCTACTGTAAATAAAGCTGTTAAGAAGAAAGGGAAACTTTGAATTGTAGCCGCTGGAACGAATAAAAACGAACCTACGGCAGATAAAACTAAACCTGCGGATAGTGTTCTTTTGTACCCGTATTTTTGTAAAACGTCTACTTTTAAAGAAACGATAAAGAATATGATTGATCCAACAAAATAAGCAGCATAGAAAGCCCAAGCTACTAATTGAGATTGTACTTGCGATAACGTAAATACTTTTTTGAATACTGGAATCAGGATGTCATTGGCTGAACCAACAAAACCCCAAAAGAAGAAGACAATTATCAAAGAGATAAATTGCCCCCATTTGGTTTGCACATTTTCTGAACTCATAATAATAAGGTTAATTTTTTATTTTATTGTTTTTTGAAGACCGTAAATATATTTGTTAGGATTATCAAAAAAAAATAAAAAGGTATAAATAATGTTAAATTTAAACCAACGACTGTGTTTTTTCAACAAAGTGTTAATTTTAACCCACTTAGAAAATGTAATTCGTAATTATATTTTATTCCAATATCTTGTTTTTAACCTCTTTACTGTAGTTTCTGCCTATTGGAATGTTGTAAGATTGAATTTGAACGCGGTTTCCTTCTATAGATTTTACCTTATTTAGAGCAATTACATAAGATTTATGTATTCTAAGGAAGCGATCTTGAGGTAATTCTTCTGAGAGCGATGTAAGAGATTTATGTGTAATATAAGTTTTGTCTGGCGTGACAACTTTTATATATTCTTTCATTCCTTCAACAAATAGAATTTCTTCAATATTAATCTTCATCATTTTTTTATCGACTTTGATAAAAATATGAGAATCGCCTTTTGCGGTTTCGACCTTAATATTGTTTTTTAGATTGTATTCGGTGGTTATTTTATTGATGCATTTTATAAATCTTGGCAGCGGAATCGGCTTGACCAAATAATCTAGAACATCCAAATCATAACTTTCGGCAGCAAATTCTCTAAAAGCAGTGGTAATGATAACTTTAGTTTTATTTTCGATGAGGCTGATAAGTTCAAAACCAGTCATCATGGGCATGTTAATATCTAAAAAGACAGCATCGACAGTAGTGCTATTAATAAAATCGAGCGCTTCCAGTGAGTTAGTGAATGTTGCTATAACTTCAAAGTCTGTAAAATTGGTAAAATAATTTTCCAGGACTTTAATAGCTAAAGGCTCATCATCAATTAACACGCATTTAATCTTCATTCTGAGTAGGTATTTGTAATCGGATTATGTAGAAATTTAGTTTAGTGCTATGCTTCAGGCTAAAATTGTTTTTGTAAATCAGTTTCAGTCTCTTTTTTGTATTAACTAAACCAATTCCTCTTTTTGGATTATGATTTTGTGAAAGTACAAAATTATTTAAGATTTCAAAATCGAGCGTTTTGTTTTCGATGACTCTGCAATTGATTTTTATTTTTAAGTTTTTGTTGTTTAGACCGCCATGCTTGAATGCATTTTCTACCAATGAAATAAAAATTAGAGGAGGTACAACTACGTCATCTATGTTTGATTCTAAATTTATGGTCACTTCAACATTTTCAAAGCGAAGCTTTTCTATTTCGATATAATTCTGGATATAATCGATTTCCTTTATTAACGGAACGAATTTAGTTCCCTTTACATCATATAAAACATATTCCATCAAATTGGAAAGTTTTATGATTACATCAGGAACTTTTTTGGATGATTCTAATGATAATGCGTATAAGTTGTTTAATGTATTAAAGAAAAAATGTGGCTGAATTTGATTTTCGAGGTATTTAAGTTTAATCTTAAATTGGTTTTCTCTAAGCGATCTGTTTCTTTCTCTTTCTCGTAACCATGTCAGCGTCAGATAAACTGATGATGCCATTGCTAGTACATACAACTCTCCAATGCAAACGGCAACGATATGATTAATTTCAAAAGGATGATATTCTCGATTTGCTTCTGGCCAGATGTTTTCAGATATAATGTAGTAAGTAAGCGCAGTTTTAGCCAAATAAATTCCAAATAGACTCAGAAGCAATAAAAATGTATACATAATATATTTTTGCTTCAATACATACTTCGGAACCAAAACAAATAAATTCAGATATACTAAAGGTATAACCAGAGAAAATTCGATTAAGTTTGATTTGAATGCATAAGGATAATCATTAAAGTAAGCGCCCCATCTTAAAAAGTTTAAAGTAAAGTATACTCCCCAAAACCAGATATGATTTTGCAGTTTAATATCAAATTTAACTTTTCGAATTTCTTTCAACTGGCTTTAAGTTCTTTACGGTTTTTTTGGTTTTTCTTAACAATATTGAAATATTGTGCAACTTTAAACAATTAACTGCAAAGAGCCAATTTTTTTGAATAAAATTTCGCAAAAAAAGGATATTGGTGCTTAATTTTTGTATTAGAACGTTTTCGTAAAGCGTATTATTGAATGATTTATGTCGTTCGTTTAAATTTTATTGCTGTTGGTTTAATTTATTTTTTTTAACAATGCCTTAAGAATAATTTTACTTCATAACTAACAAAATAAAAATAAACATGAAAAAAATTTTCTTAATCTTTATGATTGTTTTTACGGCGCAAGTTTCGCTTGCACAAGTAAAAAGTGTCAAAGGTGTGATTACAGATTCTGACGGTATGCCATTACCTGGAGCTTCTGTTGCTGTACAAGGAGGTCAAAAGGGAACAACTACCGATTTTGACGGATTGTATACTATTGAAGTTCAAAAAGGTCAGAGCTTAGTATTTACTTATGTAGGACTAGAAACTCAGACGATAGTTGTAGGAGATGCTGCTACAATTAATGTTAAAATGTTAACGGCTGCCTCTAATGCTTTAAGCGAAGTGGTGGTTACTTCTTTAGGTATTAAAAAGACAAGAAAATCTTTAACTTATGCTGCTCAAGAACTTAAAGGAGATGAGTTAGTACGTGTAAAAGATGCCAACGTTATCAATACAATTGCAGGTAAGATTGCCGGTGTTGCTGTAACTAAGAGTGCTGGTGGAACAGGGGGATCTACTAAAGTTGTAATTCGTGGAAATTCTTCTGTTTCCAATAGCCAGCCTTTGTATGTAATTGATGGTATTCCTATGTTGAATTCAGGTTCTGGCCAGCCAAACGATACATTTGGTAGTTTAGCAGGAGGTAACCGTGATGGAGGAGATGTAATTTCTTTGGTAAATCCTGATGATTATGAAGGAATGACAGTTCTTAAAGGTGCAGCAGCTTCTGTATTATATGGTAGCCAAGGTGCAAATGGTGTAATTTTATTATCATCTAAAAAAGCAAAAACAGGAAAAGCAAATATTACTCTTTCATCTGTAACAACTTTTGAAACAGCTGCTTATCTTCCTAAATTCCAAACAGATTATCTTGCTGCTGACGGTGCTGATGAGTCTTGGGGAGCAAAAGGACAATCTAAAGATCATGTAAAAGACTTTTTTACTACAGGAACAACACAAATTACTTCTTTAGGATATTCAATAGGTTCTGAAAATTCTTCTACAGCATTTTCTTATGCAAATACTTCTGCAAGCGGTATTATTCCTGGAAATAATTTGAAGAAAAACAACTTTGGTATTCGTCAAACTGCTAAGTTCTTTGATGATAAACTTGTATTTGCTGCAAATGCAAACTATACAAGTCAAAATATTGCAAACAAGCCAGTTAATGGATTTTATTTTAACCCACTTACAGGTGTTTATTTGATGCCAAGAGGAAATGATTTTAATTACTATAAAGATAATTATGAGCAGTTTGATCCATCAAGAAATTTAATGGCTCAAAATTGGATGACTAATAGAGATATTATGCAAAATCCATACTGGTCAATCAACAGAAACAAATCTGAAGATAAAAATGATTTCTTCAACGGAGCTTTGTCTTTAACGTATAAAGCAACTAATTGGTTATCTATTGCTTCTAGATATAGCTATAATAGAGTTACAAGTTTATTCGATAAGAGAATATTTGCTACTACACAAGGAACATTATCTCATGCTAATGGGCGATATATTAGCGAAAATGCGCTAAGCACCCAACGTTATGCTGATTTGATTGCAACGATCAATACAAAAATCGGATCTGATTTTAGTTTCAATGCAAACATTGGGACAAGCGTAACGAATACTTTAACGAATCAAAAAACAATATTAGATTCTGGTATTGGGGGAGGATTGAAATATGCTAACTGGTTTACTTTGCATAATTTCAATAATAATGATGGGAACTACCAAACAATCGATTCAAGAAGAGAAGTGCAATCTATATTTGCCGCTACTACATTTGGTTACAAAGAGATGTTATTCTTAGACCTTACAGGAAGAAATGACTGGTCATCTACTTTAGTAAATACAGGTACATCAAGCTATTTTTATCCATCTGTAGGTTTAACTGCTATCATCAGCGAGATGGCAACTTTACCTGAATGGATTAATTATGGTAAAGTTCGTGGAACTTATGCTCAAGTTGGTAATGATATCTATCCTTTCATTTCTACTCCAACAAATTACTATCCTAACGGAAGTGGATCAAAATACAATCCTTTAGTTGCACCAAAACCAGGAACTACATTAAAACCAGAGCTTAAATCAGAGTTTGAGTTTGGTACAGAATGGAGAATGTTTAATAATAGATTAGGTTTTGAAGTATCTTACTACAATTCAGAAACTAAAAACCAATATTTACAAGTTGTTGCTCCAGTTGGAAATAGTGCAGGCGCTGATTTTTATGGAATAAATGCTGGAAGTATAGAAAATAAAGGTTTTGAGGTTGTATTAAATGCAGGAATTATTAGAGGAGATAAATTCACTTGGGATTCGACTATTAACTTCTCACAAAACAAGAATAAAGTAAAAGAAATTCCTGAAGAATTAGGAGGAAAAGTAAATTTAACAGATCCTGGAGTTAACGGTTATAAATATACTTTGACAGAGGGAAGACCTTATGGTGTTATCGAAGGTTACAAAATGTTGAAAGATGATCAAGGAAGAATTTTATTGAATAGCGATGGAAAAATTCAAAAAACTGAATTTGTTGAATTAGGAAATTCAAATCCTGATTTTATGTTAGGTTTTTCTAACTCTTTCAAATTGGGATCTTTCTTCGCAAATGTTTTAATTGATGGACGTTTTGGAGGAGAAGTAATGAGTTTAACTCAAGCGCAAAATGATGCGTTTGGTGTTTCTAAAGCTACAGGTGATGCAAGAAATGCAGGCGGTGTTAAAATAAATGCAGTAATGCCTGATGGTACACCAGTAACAACTATGGATGCTCAGTCTTACTACACAACCGTTGGGGGAAGAGCAGGAGTTACAGGAGAATATATTTACGATGCAACAAATGTAAGTTTAAGAGAGATTTCTATTGGTTACAATTTTAATCCTAAAACACTACCATTTATTCAAACAGCGAGTATTTCATTTATAGCTAGAAACTTATTCTTTATTTATAAAGATGCTCCTTTCGATCCAAATATTGCATTAAGTACAGGTCAAGGTTTACAAGGGGTAGATATTTATGGTTTGCCTTCTACCAGAAGTATTGGTCTTAATTTAAATGTAACATTCTAATTCTAAAAACATGAAACTAAATAATATAACAAAAGCGACTATTTGTGCCTTGTTACTCACTGCAGCAGGGTGTACAGATAATTTTGAAGACATTAATACTAATCCAAATGGTATTACACTTCCTGATTTTGAGCAAGATTTTAATCATATCAAAGGAGGATTTGCACCGATGTTTAATAATATTCAGGTTTTAAGTCCTGAGTGGGTATACCAATTACAACAAGGATTAAATAGCGATATTTGGTCTGGTTATATGTCAACTCCAACGGGATTTGCTGGGGGAATTAATAATACTACTTATTCATTAGTTGATGGATGGAATGGATTTATCTGGGATTATGGTTATAAAAATGTGATGTTTAATGCATATGATATAGCTAATAAATCTAAAGGGAAATACGATCAATTTTATGCGCTGTCATTGATTTTGAAAGTGGAGGGAATGCATAGAATGACCGATACTTTTGGGCCAATTATTTATTCTAAATTCGGTTCTAATGACGCAACTATTCCTTACGATTCTCAAGAGGAAGTTTACACTCAAATGTTTGCTGAATTAGATACTGCAGTAGCTGAATTGACAAAAAGAATTGATGCTGGAGAGGCTTCTACATTTGAATCGACAGATATGTCAGGTTACAAAGGAAAGTATGAATCATGGGTTAGGTTTGCTAATACTTTGCGTCTGAGATTAGCGATGCGTATTGTAAAAGTTAAACCGTCTTTAGCTAAGGCAGAAGCAGAAAAAGCTATTGCACAAAAGTTTGGAGTAATGAAAGTTAATGACGATTCGTTTAAAATCGTTTCACCGGTTTACACAAATCCAATTTCAACAATTAGTGGTGCATGGCTAGACATTCGTATGTCTGCTGATATGGAGTCTATTCTAAAAGGTTACCAAGATCCTAGAATTGCTTCTTATTTTGATGTTTCTAAACAATTTCCAGGAGAATACAAAGGTGTTCGTACAGGTATTAATATTATTGGAAAATCAGATCATCAAGATTTTTCTGGAATTGGTGCTGTTGTAAGATCAAAAGAAATCTACCTTATGAATGCTGCAGAAGCTTACTTCTTAAGAGCTGAAGGAGCATTAAGAGGTTGGAATATGGGTGGCACTGCTCAGGAATTATATGAAACAGGTATTAAAGTGTCGTTTGAGCAAAGAGGTGTTTCGGGTGCTGCAAATTATATTACTGATAATGTTAAGACTCCAATAGCATATGTAGATCCTAATTTTCCAGAAAACAATTCACCAGCTGTAAATAATGTTACTGTTGCATGGGATGCTGCGGCTACAAATGAGGTAAAACTTCAAAAGATTATTACTCAAAAATGGATTGCTGGATTTCCAGAAGGACAAGAAGCTTGGTCTGATTATAGGAGAACAGGATACCCTAAACTATTCCCAGTTATTAAAAATTATAGTGGAGGAACAATCTCAACTGAATTAGGTGTAAGAAGAATCAATTTTGTTCAGTCTGAGAAAGCTGGTAATGCTGGAGGAGTGGCAACAGGAGTTGCTAAATTAAATGGTCCTGATAATGGAGGAACAAGGTTGTGGTGGGACACAACAGCTCCAAACTTCTAAAAAAAAAGAATATTAAGTTTGGTTAGTAGTATGGTATAGATGGTGAAAGCTGTCTATACCATATCTTAAGACCAAAAGGGTAATTACTACAAAAAAAGAAAAAAATGAAAAGTGCTTTAGAAATAAAACCTGATATCAGTTATAAAAGCGCTGGGAAATTTGAAGAAACTCGTTTTGAAAAAATTCATAACGAAATTTTCAAAAGTTCTATTGAAGCTTCTGTAATTGTAGCACAGGAAATTGCGCAGCTTATTAGATCTAAGCAGGAAAAAAATAAATCTTGTGTTTTAGGTTTGGCAACAGGTTCTTCTCCGATCAAAGTTTATGAGGAGCTAGTGCGAATGCACAGAGAAGAAGGACTTAGTTTTAGCAATGTAATCACTTTTAATCTGGATGAATATTATCCGATGACTAAAGAGAATAATCAGAGCTATCATTATTTCATGCATGAGCACCTTTTTAATCATATTGATATTAAACCTGAAAATATTAATATTCCTGATGGTACAGTGGCAATTGATGAAATTAATCAATACTGTATCGATTATGAAATGAATATTAAAAACGCTGGAGGTCTTGATTTTCAGTTGTTAGGAATTGGACGTACAGGACACGTTGGATTTAATGAGCCTGGTTCGCATATTAATTCAGGAACAAGAATTATCACTTTAGATCATATCACAAGAGTCGATGCATCATCAGCTTTTAATGGTATTGATAATGTGCCGAAACGCGCCATTACCATGGGGGTTTCAACCATCATGAGATCAAAACGTATTGTTTTGATGGCTTGGGGGCAAAATAAGGCAGATATTATCAAAAGAACTGTTCAAGGAGATATCAGTTCAGAAGTTCCGGCTACATTTTTGCAAAATCATCCAAATGCAACTTTTGTTTTAGACCAGTCTGCCGCTTCAGAATTAACCCGTTTCAAAACACCTTGGTTAGTTGGCGAATGTCTTTGGACACCTGAATTAAAAAGTAAAGCGATTGTTTGGCTTTGCCAAAAAACAAAACAGTCTATCTTAAAATTGACAGATCGTGATTACAACAATAACGGAATGTCTGACCTATTGGCTCAGGAAGGTTCTGCTTATGATATGAACATTAACATGTTTAATATTTTGCAGCACACTATTACTGGATGGCCAGGAGGAAAACCAAACACAGATGATTCATTTCGTCCAGAAAGGGCAAATCCGGCAAGAAAGAGAGTAATCCTTTTTAGTCCGCACCCTGATGATGATGTGATTTCTATGGGAGGAACATTTTCAAAATTAATCAAGCAAGGACACGATGTTCATGTGGTGTACCAAACTTCAGGAAATATTGCCGTTTCAGATGATGAAGCACTAAAATTTGCAGAAGTTGCCAGTGATTTTATCGGAGAAGGTCAAGCTGATATCAATTTCAAATCGGTTATCGAATTTTTAAATAATAAATCCGAAAATCAGATTGATTCTTTAGAAGTAAGAAAACTAAAAGGATTAATTAGAAGAAGAGAGTCTTACGGAGCAACAAGATACATCGGATTAAAAGATGAGAATACCCACTTTTTAGATCTTCCTTTTTATGAAACAGGACAAGTTAAAAAGAATCCGTTAGGACCAGAAGATATTGCTATTGTAAAAGATATCATTGCTAAAATAAAACCACATCAGGTTTTTGCTGCTGGAGATCTTGCAGATCCTCACGGAACTCATGAGGTTTGTTTAAATGCCATTTTTGCCGCGTTAAAAGAACTTAAATCAGAACCATACATGGATGATTGCTGGTTGTGGCTTTATAGAGGCGCTTGGCACGAATGGGATATTCATGAAATAGATATGGCCGTTCCGTTAAGTCCATCAGAAGTTTTATTGAAACGTCATGCCATTTTACACCACCAGTCTCAAAAGGACAGGGTAATGTTTCAAGGAAATGACTCTCGTGAATTCTGGGTTAGGGCAGAAGATCGAAACAAAAACACAGCCATATTATACGATGAATTAGGTTTGGCTGAGTATGAAGCGATTGAAGCCTTTAAACGCTTTGACTACTAAAAATTTTTTCCGATTCATTTTATAATGAATCAAATAGCAAAATTCAGATTGATCTCATTGCGAAAGTGAGGTAAAAGCTGGAATCATTCTGAGTTTTGTTTTTTATATAAATTTCGGATACTTATTAAAAACTATCCAACCAAAAAAAAAGAAAAATGAAATATCTATTTGTACTATTATTTGCTGGCATATCTGCAGGTGCTCAAGTCCAGAAAGAGCAGCTGAATCTTATGCCTTGGCCTCAGAATGTTGTTATTAATGAAGGTAATTTTAATTTAAGCAAAAATTTTAAAGTAAACATTACTGGAAATCCAAATCCAAGAATTTTTGGTGGAGTAACTCGTTTTTTGCGCCGTTTGGATGGTAGAACAGGTATATTTTTCGAGCAAGGTTTTATTGAAAAATTAAATGAAGTTCCAAATGCGGAATTACAGATTAATTGCACCAAAAGCGGTAAAATTGGTTTATACGAAGACGAAAGTTATCATTTAGATATTACTTCAAACAAAATTACTCTAAATGCTTCAAGTGATTTAGGAGCTTTGCATGGTTTAGAGACTTTATTGCAAATGCTTCAAAACAATTCAAAAACATTTTATTTTCCAGCTTCAAAAATTTCAGATTTCCCAAGATTTACATGGAGAGGTTTAATGATGGATGTTTCAAGACATTTTCAGCCAATTGATGTAGTGAAAAGAAATATTGATGCACTGGCGGCAATGAAAATGAATGTTTTCCATTGGCATTTGGTTGATGATCAAGGCTGGAGAATTGAAATGAAAAAACATCCAAGATTTACGCAAGTAGCTTCGGATGGAATGTATTACACACAAGAGGAAATTAAAAATATCGTAAAATATGCCGATGAGCGCGGTATTTTAATTGTCCCAGAAATAGATGTTCCAGGTCACGGATCTGCAATCTTAACTGCTTATCCAGAAATTGGAAGCAAAGTGATTACGCTGACAGGAGGAACATCCGAAAAAAATATTCAAGGTACAGCAATTGCTACCTATGGAATTGAAAGAAATGCTGGAATTTTTTCGCCAACATTAGATCCTTCAAATCCTAAAACATACCAACTTTTAAGTGAAGTTTTTGATGAGGTTTGTCCGTTGTTTCCAGGAGCTTATTTCCATATCGGAGGAGATGAAAACGAAGGAAAAGACTGGGATGCAAACCCTAAAATTCAAGAATTCAAAAAGAAGCATAATTTAAAAACCAACCACGAACTGCAAACGTATTTCACAATGCAATTGGCTCCGATGTTAAAGAAACACGGAAAACAATTAATGGGTTGGGAAGAAATTTTAACCAAAAATTTATCTAAAGAAGCGATTGTGCATTCTTGGAGAGGTCCAAACGAAGGAATGCCAGCTGGACAATCTCTGGTAGATGCCGTTAAAAAAGGATACAAAACAGTTTTATCAAATGGATATTATATCGATTTAATGTATCCAATCGCAAGCCATTACCTAAATGACCCAATGCCAAAAGGAGCTAATTTAACTAGCGACGAAAAAGCAAGAATTTTAGGCGGAGAAGCTACAATGTGGACCGAGTTGGTTACCCCAACAACGATAGATTCTAGAATTTGGCCAAGAACAGCTGCAATTGCAGAAAGATTATGGTCGGCAGAAGATGTAGTAGATGTTGAGAATATGCGCAAGCGTTTAGAGAATATTTCTTTTAGATTGGAAGAATTGGGGATTACACATATTCGTAATAAAGATGTGATTTTAAGAAACATTGCAAACAATCAAGATATCAAATCATTGGAAGAGTTTTCTAATGTAAGCGAACCCCTAAAAGGATATACTCGTAACAAAGGAGGAACAGAGTACCAAATGTATTCTCCGTTTACCTTGTTTGCAGACGCCTGCGGACCAGATGCAAAAGATGCATTAGCATTTGACGCAGCTGTAAACCAATATTTAGCTAATAAATCGGCAGACAATAAAGCCAAAATAGCTGCATTTTTTACGAAGTGGATTGCAGTTCATAAAGGATTAACAGAATTAAGCAATAACGCACCGTTGGTGCAGCCAATATTACCATTATCTAAAAAATTAAATGATGCTTCTCAGGAACTGTTATTGGTTTTGGATAATAAATCAACTTTAGCGCCTGCAGATCTGAAAAAATTGATTGAACAATGCAATACAAAAGATCATGCAGATGTAGAACTGTCTGTTTATGAGAGTTTAAAGAAATTAATTTAGAGTTGGATTTGAATTAGTATTTAGTACGTTTTTGAGTTACTAATGTTTTTTTAGAGTGATAATTATCTCTGCCATATTTATGGCAGGGATAATTACAATGACAACTTTGAATTTTTAGAACAAACACATCAGAAATAATCAGTAAAAATTTTAAAAAAAATAACCAATAATGGAGTATTAACCTTTTAAAAACCAAATAGAAAGAATACCACAAAACATGACAATAAAAGAGTATAGATTGATGAGTAGTCCCAAATTTATCATTTGTATTTAACATTAATTTTTTAAAAATTATAAATAAATATCAATCACTACTATTGGCTAATGATTATGTATGAATCAGTAATAGTAATATTTATCTATAGAATTTAATTTGAGTTTATTTCCAATCGACAGCAGCCTTCCAACCTGCAGTTGAGCGAAACCCAGAAGCTAGATGCTGCTGCGGCCCAATTACTTATTTTCTATTAACTAATATTTATTAATTATGAAACATTTTTACAGATTGCTCTTTTTGTTACTGTTTCCCTTACTTGCGTTGGCGCAACCAGCCCACGGAAAAAAAGTAGTAGGGTATTATGCACAATGGTCTATCTATGCCAGGGACTTTAATGTTCCGAAGATTGATGGAAGTAAATTGACGCATTTAAATTATTCTTTTTATGGGACCACTTATGATCCTGCCCATCCTGAGAATACAAAATTAAAATGTTTAGACACTTATGCTGATTTTGAGCATATGGAAGGTGGAATCCCTTGGGATGCACCAGTAAAAGGAAACTTTTATGATTTAATGAAATTGAAAGAAAAGTATCCGCATTTAAAAGTTTTAATCTCTGTGGGAGGCTGGACAAAAGGTCAAGATCTTTCTCCAATTGCTGCAAGTCCTGTAGCAAGAGCGGCTTTAGCAGCAGACATGGCAAACTTCATTACTACATACCCGTTTATTGATGGTTTCGATATCGATTGGGAATATCCTCTTTCTGGTGGAACTGACGGTACAGAAATAGTAAATGGTGCGCCTGTTCCTCCACAAAAATATAGCCCAGACGACAATAAAAATTTAGTGCTTTTATTGAAAGCGATGCGTCAGGCAATGCCAAATAAACTGGTTACAATTGCTGCAGGAAACAATGTTAGAAATGTTGCTAAACAGTATTTAGGGCCAAACAACAGAGCACAATACGGAATGACAGAAGATATTTCGACTTATTGTGACTATATCACTTATTTCGGATACGATTTTGGCGGTAACTGGTACGATAAAACTTGTTACAACGCACCTTTATATGCAAGCGGAAACCCTAATGACCCGTTGTATGGCGCAACGCAATCAGAATCATTAGACGAATTGACTAATCAATATTTGAATGTAATTGGTTTTCCTGCCAATAAATTAATTATGGGATTGCCTTTTTACGGAAAAAAATTCGATAACGTTGCCGCAAATTCAACAAACGGATTGTTTGTTTCAGCACCAAGATATATAGTTGGTGGATGTACAAATCCGCAAAATCCAACAGGTACATGGGATGGTTCTGGTGCTTGTGAAAAATCAGGAAGTATCGAAATCTGTGATTTAGTCGGAAATCCAGTTACCAATTCACATCCTTACTTAGATCCAAATACTATGATGGTAACGCCTTCTGCAGCTTCTGCAGGATGGGTGAGATATTGGGATAACACAACAAAAGTTCCTTATTTATATAATGCTACTTCAAAAGAATTTATTTCTTATGAAGATAAACAGTCAATGGATTTAAAAGTTCAATATATAAAATCTAGAAACTTAGCTGGAGGTATGATTTGGGAATTATCTCAAGATACAAGAGGCTCAATTCCGAATTCATTATTAAACCAAGTTGATACTTCTTTTGGAAGCATTGTTCCGGGAACAGTTAGTATTTCAGGTTCTGTAAAAAACGGATCGGCTTTGGTTACCAATGTTACGGTTGAATTGCGAAATGCAAGCAATGCGGTAATTCAAACAGTAGTTTCTGCTACAGGAAACTTTGCTTTCAATAATTTAACTTCGGGACAAAATTATTCGCTTACAGCAGTAAAAGCAAGTTATACATTTGTTCCTGTTAGTTTAACGAATGTTACAGTTAATCAGACAGGAGTAACAATCAACGGAACTCAACCAACTTACACAGTAAGCGGAACGGTTCTAGACGGTACAACAGGAGTTTCTGGTGTTACAGTTTCTGCAGTTTCTGGAAGCACAACTTTAACAGCGGTTTCAAACGCAAGTGGAGCGTATAGCGTTGCAGGTTTAACAGCTGGTTTAAACTTTACAGTTACCGCTGCAAAATCTGGATTCTCTTATACTCCAGCTTCAACGGTTTACAATGCAATTGACGCGAATAAAACGCTTAATTTCACTCAAGGAGCAGCGGTGGTAACGTACACCGTAAGCGGAACAGTTCTTAATGGAACAACTCCAGTTTCTGGTGTAACAGTAACTGCATCATCTACAGCAGGGAATGTTACTGCAACGACTAATTCAAGCGGAGCATATTCATTGACTTTAGCTTCTGGTGGAAATTATACAGTTACGGCTGCTTTAACAGGCCAAACATTCACGCCAGCATCTACAGTTTATTCTAATTTGAATGCTAATAAAACATTGAATTTTACTCAAGATGTTGCAACAACTACGAGCAAAATCAGTGGAACAGTTAAAAACGGAACAATTCCTGTTGCTGGCGCGAAAGTAGAATTGGTTTTACCTTGGACAGATAATAACCACAACTGGAAAAGCGTTTTAGCAACAACAGATGCACAAGGAAAATATAGCTTTGACAATTCTGTTATAGATGGTTATACACAGGCTTTGAGTTTGAAATTAAACTCTTGGCAAAATGGAGAAGTAGCTTATTACCCAAATAATCTGGCAAACTTCGCAGTTCCAACAACGCCAACAATTTATAATTTTAATACACAAACTACGGTTGTGACTAAGCCAGTAGTTGCCATTACAGCACCAACAGCTTCATCGATTGCTATAAACTTAGGATCATCAATTAATTTTGTAGCAACTGTTGGATTAAGCGCTGCAGATGCAACTACAATCTCATCTGTTGTATTTAGTTTAGACGGACAAACGATAAGTGCTACCAATTCTTCTGGAACTTATACTTCGGTTTGGACGCCAGCAGCAAATCAGTTTGGAGTTTCTCATACGTTAACCGTTACGGCTACTGCATCAAACGGAACAACAGATTCAAAAACCTATAGTTTTACATTAACTTGTTCGGGTGCAAACTGTCCAAATACATTGCCTGTAATTACTTGGAATTCACCGTCGAATACTACAATATACCAAAGCTCTTTCCAAGCTGTTCCAATTTCAGTTACAGCGGTTGACAGCGACGGATCAGTTTCTGGTGTTACTATTACCATAAATGGAGGAACATTTAATATGACAGCAGGTACAAATAATACTTATACATATAATTTTACGCCAACTGCTTATCAGGATTATCCAATTGTAATCAAAGCAACAGATAATAAAGCTGCTGTGACTACTTTAAACAATACTATTAAAATTGCTACAATAAGTGGTAATAGATTTATTCCGCTTCCATCTAAAATTATTTTAGGGTATGCGCATTCTTGGGAAAATACTGCAGCTCCATTCTTATATTTTTCTCAAATAAAGGGAAGCAAATTTAATGTAGTCGATTATGCTTTCGTAGAAACCGTTAATCGTGATGGTTATACACCAATATTAACTACAAATGATGCTAGATATTTGACCAATGGAGTTTTCGATAAGCAATTATTGAAAAATGATATAAAATCTTTAAGAGATAGCGGTGTTCCTGTTATTGTCTCTATTGGAGGTCAAAACGGACATGTTGTTTTAGAAAATGTTACTCAGAAAAATATTTTCGTTAATGGTTTAAAAGCGATTATCGATGAGTACCAATTTGATGGAGTTGATATTGATTTTGAAGGCGGATCTATGAATTTTAGCGCAGGAGGTTTGAGAGATATTTCTTATGCGGGTATTTCTGCTTACCCAAGATTGAAAAACGTAGTAGATGCTTTCAAAGAATTAAAAGCGTACTATGGCCCTGGATTCTTGTTAACTGCAGCTCCAGAAACACAATATGTACAAGGTGGTTATACTACTTATACAGATACTTTCGGTTCGTTCTTGCCAATCATTCAAAACTTGCGTAACGAATTGGATTTGTTAGCGGTACAATTGTACAACACAGGAGGAGAAAACGGATTAGACGGTCAATATTATGGTACAGCTAAGAAAGCAAACATGGTTACTGCCTTAACTGATATGATCATAAAAGGGTATAACATTGCTTCAACAGGAATGCATTTTGATGGTTTGCCAGCTTCAAAAGTTCTTATTGCATTGCCAGCTTGTCCGAGTGCAGCAGGTAGCGGATATTTAACTCCAACAGAAGGAATCAATGCTATGGACTATTTAAGAAACGGAACCAATTTTACTGGAAGAACCTACACTATGCAGCCAGGCGGACCATATCCTTCTTTAAGAGGTTTAATGACTTGGTCTGTAAACTGGGATGCCTCTTCTTGCGGTAATTCATCTGAATTGTCTAAAGCGTATGCAGCTTATTTTGCATCGCAAGCTACGGCTAAAACATTGGCTGTAGAAGATATAACGGCTGATAGCAATACGACTGTGGCTTACTTTAGAAACAATACTTTATCGGTATCTAACGAAACAGAAGACATTGCTCAAGTTGACGTATTCAATACGATAGGGCAGAGTGTTACAAGCCACAGAAACATTCAAAACAATAAAGAAGTGTTGCTTAATAGCCCAAGTTTTGCTAGTAAACAGATTTTTGTTGTGATAGTAACCAATAAATCAGGACACAAAAAGTCATTGAAAGTAATGAACTTTTTAAACTAAAATAAAAGGATTGAAAATTTAGAAATAAGAAAATTGGGACGGTTAAAATTGAGTTTGGTTATTTATTTTTTAACCTAATTTTTATTTCTTAAATGCTGTGAATTGAGGTAATTTGTTATTTGGTTTTTGCCTCAAGTAGCGCATTATGAACCCGACAATTTTATTGTCGGGTTTTTTTTATGGCTAAAACATTTTTTTATGCCTCCAAATAAGGATCTAAAACTTCTGCAAGTTGATTAAGCCAGTAAAAATTATCATCGACATTCTTTATTCCCGATTCTATCGTTTCGCATTTTCTCATAACTGATAATGAAAGTACATTATTTACTTCGCGTATCATTTTTGCCATTTCTTTACAATCAATTTTGTCTGTAAAGAAATCGTTTAATCTTGTTTCAAGTTCGATTGAAAAATTATTTGTAATCATTATCTTATTTTTTTTGGCAAATCTAAAGAATTACTATTTTTATTGTGACACATATTTGTTTCATAATGAAAGATTTTAGAAAAAAATCTGCAGAATCTGCGAGAAACCCTTTGCGAACTCTGCGTAAATCCTTTGCGAACTTCGCGGTTAAAAAGAAATCCGTACTTTTGAATTTACAATTATCGCATAAACTTCATGAAAAAATCATTCATTATTTTAATCACATTTTTAGTTTCTACTCTTTCTTTCAGCCAAATTAAATTCGGAAATCCAGAAGTCGATCCCACTCAAATTCAAAAAACTTACCCAGAATGGTCCGTTTATCAGAATAAAAAAATAATGCTTTCTAGAGACTTTACCGCTTTAGATTCATCTTCAAAAGAAATTACTAAAGAATCTTTTTTAGATCAATTGGCAAACGGAAACTATATTCCAATTCGATTAAAATCTGAAGCGAATATTTACGTTTATAAGCTTTTCAAAATCTTACCAAAAACAGATACAAGCATAAAAGCCACAATCAATCAAATTGGTTTTGATGCTTATAAAAACTATAAAATGGAAGGAACCGCTTTCCCAAAATTCTCTTTTAAAGATCTAGACGGAAATCTGGTAACCAACGAATCCATGAAAGGAAAAATCATTGTGATAAAATGCTGGTACATTCACTGCACGCCATGCATCAGAGAGTTTCCTCAAGTCAACAAACTAGTTTCGGCATATAAAGACAGAAAAGATATTGTTTTTATGAGTTTAGCCGAAGATTCAGCAGAACAATTAAAAACATTCTTAGCTAGAAAACCATTATCATATTCTGTAATTCCAGACATGAAAGAGTATATGAATGAATCTTTGCAATTGAATTCATTTCCAACACATTTTATTCTAAACAAAGAAGGAATGATTGCTAAAGTGCTTCCTAATTTTGAGAGTCTTGAAGTGGCTTTAGCGAAAGAAAGTAAGCTGTAAGTTAAATTAATCTCGCAATCCCGATAGCTATAGGGAGCGAAGTTCGCAAAGTTTTATGGCAAAGTAACCTCATTTTTGTCATTTCGAGGAACGAGAAATCTTTGCGAGAAACTCCGTTCCTAATAATTGCCAATCTTTGTAGAGTCACTTGCGAAGATTTGCTTCGCCAATTCGCTATCGCTCGGGTCTCGTTCCTCGAAATGACAAGATTGTGCATAATCACCGTCAAAAAACAAAACTTAGCGCCTCTGCTACTTTGCGAGAAAATGCTTATTCAAAAGAAAAAACCTTAGCACCTTAGCATCTTTGCAACTTAGAACCTTTTTCACTACTTTTGCACCAAATTAATTAAAAAGACATTCATGTTAACAGTCAATAATTTATCAGTTCAGTTTGGTAAAAGAGTTTTATTTGATGAAGTAAATACAACTTTCACTCATGGAAATATTTACGGAGTTATCGGAGCAAATGGTGCTGGAAAATCTACTTTCTTAAAAGTGATTTCGGGCGATATCGACCCAACTTCTGGACACATTCATTTAGAGCCGGGAAAACGTATGTCGGTTTTAAACCAGAACCACAACATGTTCGACGAACATACTGTTTTGGAAACCGTTTTAATGGGAAATAAAGTTCTGTACGCTGTTAAAAAAGAAATGGATGAACTTTATTTGGATTATAATGATGCCAACGCAGACCGAATTGGAGAGCTTCAAGTTCAGTTTGAAGAAATGAACGGATGGAACGCCGATTCTGATGCCGCAGCAATGTTATCTAACTTAGGAATCACAGAAGCGGATCATTATACTTTAATGGCTGATATGGAAGGAAAAATGAAAGTACGTGTGCTTTTGGCGCAAGCACTTTTCGGAAATCCTGACTTGCTGATTATGGATGAGCCTACCAACGATTTGGATTTCGAGACAATCGCTTGGTTAGAAAACTTCTTGGCAAACTACGAAAACACTGTAATTGTGGTATCTCACGACCGTCACTTTTTAGATGCGGTTTGTACACATATTTCTGATATTGATTTCGGAAAAATCAATCACTACTCAGGAAACTATACGTTCTGGTACGAGTCTAGCCAATTAGCGGCAAAACAGCGTGCACAGCAAAACAAAAAAGCAGAAGAGAAGAAACAAGAGTTGGAAGAATTTATTCGTCGTTTTAGTGCAAACGTGGCGAAATCGAAACAAGCGACTTCTCGTAAAAAAATGATTTCGAAATTAAATATTGCTGAAATCAAACCATCTAGCCGTCGTTATCCTGCGATTATTTTTGATCAAGATCGCGAAGCGGGAGATCAGATTTTGAACGTTCAAAATTTAGCAGCTTCTGTTGATGGTGAAGTTTTGTTTAAAGATGTGGATCTGAATATGGCGAAAGGCGATAAAATCGTTCTTTTCTCTAAAGATTCACGCGCAACAACTGCTTTCTACGAAATCTTAAACGGAGAACAAAAAGCAGATTCTGGAACTTTCGATTGGGGAATTACAACAAACCAAGCATATTTGCCAGCTGAAAATCATAAATACTTTGAAAATGATTTAACTTTAGTGGATTGGTTACGTCAGTACGCAAAAACGGAAGAAGAGCGTGATGAGGTATTTATTAGAGGTTTCTTAGGAAAAATGATTTTCTCTGGAGAAGAAGCTCTTAAAACATCTAGAGTTTTATCTGGAGGAGAAAAAGTGCGTTGTATGTTGTCTAGAATGATGATGGAGCGTGCTAACGTTTTAATGCTTGACGAACCGACAAACCACTTAGATTTGGAGTCCATTACGGCTTTCAACAACTCATTGAAAAACTTTAAAGGTTCTGTAATTTTCACAACGCATGACCACGAGTTCGCGCAAACTGTTGGTAACAGAATTGTAGAATTGACACCAAACGGAGTTATCGACCGTTACATGACATTTGACGAATATCTTGATGATGAAAAAATTCAAGAACAAAGAAAGAAGATGTACAATCTTTAATTTTTAAAATTCCAATAATCTGTAAAACCCAATAATTGAAATTCCAAATTCCAATCTTTGACTTTACAACTTTGTCAAAGTTTTAAACTTTGACAAAGTTCGATACTAATAAAAAATCCCAAACTCCAAGTTTAATCTGGAATTTGGGATTTTTTTTGTCTTAATAATTTTTCGTGTGAATTTTCATTCAATTATAAGTTGCTATATTTGTAAGAAAAATATATTTATTTTAAAAAAAGCAAGTGAGCATGAAGATCATTCAAAAAGGGATAAAAGTACTATTATTGATAGCTACATTCCATGTAGGCATAGCACAAGAATATAATAAAATTAATTCGTCATCGATTTCATATGTAAACAATGGCTTCCTTTCGGATAATTTTATAAGTATAGAAAATGCAAATAAAACTAAACTCAAAAATGGTTTTTATGAAATGAATCTTGATGGCAGGAAAATGCAATTTTATATTAACGAAAAAGGAAATGTAGACGGAACTTTTAAAGAATACAATTCAAACGGGACTTTAGGAATACAAACATTGCTTAATAATGGCAAGTTAATAAGTACGACTGCACTTGATTCAAATGGAAAAACTATAGAGAGTTTAGATGTTGGAAAGGATGCTAAAAGTGGGCATCAATTTTTCAATAGAAAAAAGTATGATTCTTTGGGAGCGTTAGTTGAGCAAATCGACTATAATTGGGATAAAAAAGAAATAAAAACGTCAAATTATGAAAATAAAAAACTTGTTTCAGAAACTATCATTTTTGATGAATATAAGATTTGGAATTCAAATGGCGATATAACTGAAGCCAAGTTAAGTCATCCGAAAAATACAAGCTATAAAATAGAAAAGAAATACTATCCAAATGGAAAATTGAAAAGTTCTAGATTTACAGACAGTCAATCTATTGAAGGAGAATTGAAAGAATATACAGAAGCCGGCGTTTTGATAAAAAGTAAAAAGACCTCTACTGACAAAATTAACAATGAAAAAATATATAAATTAGAAGAGGCTGAGGTAAAACCAAGCTATCCATCAGGAATAGATTCATTCTATAAATTTTTCTATAAAAACTTTGTAAAGCCCAATCAAGAAGGACTTCAAGGAACAATTTATATGGATTTTGTTGTTGAAAAAGACGGTTCCTTGTCAGCTTTTCGCTGTTTTAAAGATATTGGATATGCTACAGGAGCAGAAGCAATTCGGGTTTTGAAACTATCCCGTAAATGGAATCCCGCCAAGATAGGCGGTAAAAAAGTCAGATGTGTTTATGTGTTAAAAGTTCCAATTAAATAATAGAAAAATCCCAAACGCCAAGTTTTAAATTGGAATTTGGAATTTGGAATTTGGGATTTTTTATTTGTTTATTTTACTACTATTTGCTTCCGAACATTTTTGCAAAAATCCAGATAATAATCGCAATAATAAAAATTACGATAAAAATCCCGAATCCCATTCCGGCTTTAAAAATGTCTCCAATAACTTCACAGCTTGTAAATGAAAACAGTATTACGAATACCATTAACAATCTTAGTATTTTATTTTGCATGATTCTGATGTTTTAAATTGATACTTAAAATTACTTCACGAATCAGGGAAATGTGTTATAGAATTTTTTGGAAATGTTTTAGGATTTGGAGATTTGATTTTACAATCCAAATTTTATTAATAGAATATGCTATATCTTATTTTCTTTGAAGAAGTATTATTTGACACTTGTAAGTGTCATGACAAAAAAGCACTGTCATTTCTTTAACTTAAATTTAAGACAAAATGGCATAAAATAAGAAAAGGCCTAATAATTGTATTTGTAATAACTTATTAAATTTCAATCAAATTGAAAATAAAATATTTTAATTATTACTCAATTAAGAGGCTTACAATCTTGAAATCCGAGTGTTTTATGTATTTTATCGGATTAAAAGGTATTTCATAGATATTTTTGTCGGTATCTGGGTGCAAATGTATATTAATTACGTTTAATAACAAATAAACAAAAGTTAAAATTTAAAAAGATTTATTGTAGAAAGTAATGTTTTGATTTCTAGGATTATAAAGAGTAGAGCTAAAAATTAGCTCTAGATTAACATTAATATACAATAATATAAAATGAATATAAGTAATAATTATAGTTTAGGATTAACTCAATCTAAGCTAGATTTCGTTGATGTAAGATTAGAAAGAGACAATAAGCTTTTTGTAGATCCCAGGCTCATTGAGTTAAGTAAAAAGCCGATTGTTGCTAAAATGCAAAATCAATTAAAAATATTTTTAGCTGAATTATTAGATCAGATTAAAGCGAATAATGAAAGGAATGTTAAATATCTTCTTTCTGGTTTAGGTGAGCCAAAAGAAACGAGATTAGGTCATTCTGATGAAAGTTTTGATGGAAATTCAGTTGGAGATAAATTAAAGCCAAAATTTCAATCAGCTATTAGTGATAGTGTGCTTTTAAAATATGGGGTTTTGAATAATCTTGGAGATTTTGATTTGTTTATTGATGATATAGGATGTGATAGAATATCAGATATAACGACTAAGATTATTAAGTCAGTCTTGATTGAATATACTCAACAACAATGTGAAAATAGTTTAGTTCCGATACCAATGACTGAAGTTCATCAAAAGTATTTGTTTGATATAAATACATTAAGATGGACAGAAAGGAAAGTTAAGCTTCCAGTTTATCTAGGGAAACCTGTAATTTTTGTCCCGAAAGATATTGTTAGAAGAAAAAATGATGCTAATTCAAATTTAGGAAGCTTTTATAGATATGCTATTCGAAATTTTATAGCAACAGATGAAGAGTTGATTAAAGATATAGTTGGAACAGGTAAGGATAATATAGTTTTATTAAGAGATGTAAAACTTGCTTATCCATCTTCCAAAGCTTCATCTCAAAAATGGTTAATTAGATTTCCTAAACTTCTAGTGGACTTTAAATCAAATCTTCTAAATCCAAAGTTAAGACCTTTAACGGACGAAGAAATTGAAGCGATTATTTACGATAGTGATTTATCTGAATTTAAAGCAAGTTAATTTAAAGAAGCAGGCTCGAAGCCTGCTTTTTTTATGCTTTTTGAATTATAATTTAAAAGCATAAAAAAAAATGTTACTTTTGCAGAACCAAACATTACAATCACTTATGAGTCAAAAAGTATTACTTAATTCGAAAGAAGTTACTATCATACTGCATCGTTTGGCTTGTCAGTTAATCGAAAAACATCTTGATTTCTCTGAAACTATTTTAGTTGGAATTCAGCCAAGAGGCGTTTTTTTAGCTGAACGTTTAAAACAAATATTAGAAAACGAATACAAGGTTCCTGAAATTTCTTTAGGATATCTAGACATCACTTTTTTTAGAGATGATTTCCGTCGTACTGATAAACCGCTTGAAGCCAATAAAACCCAAATCAATTTTATAGTCGAAGACAAAAAAGTCATTTTTATCGATGACGTTTTGTTTACGGGACGAAGCATTCGTTCTGCCTTAACTGCCATTCAATCTTTTGGAAGACCTTCAGAAATTGAATTATTGGTTTTAATTGACAGACGTTTCAGCCGTCATTTGCCAATTCAACCCGATTACAGAGGCCGTCAGGTAGATGCTATTAATGGTGAAAAAGTAATTGTAAGCTGGAAAGAAAATGATGGTGAAGATGTTGTTCACCTAGTGACGAATTAAGTTTAATCGGTTAACCGGTTAATTGTTTAATCGGTTAACCGATTAAGCGATTTGAAAAAAAACGATTAAACAATTCAACGATTAAACATATAAACACACACAATGAAAGAATTAAGCGTAGATCATTTATTAGGAATCAAATATATCAATGAGAATGATATTAACCTGATTTTTGAAACGGCAGATCATTTTAAAGAAGTCATTAATAGACCAATTAAAAAAGTTCCTTCATTACGAGATATTACCATTGCCAATATTTTCTTCGAAAACAGTACCAGAACCAAACTCTCTTTCGAATTAGCGCAGAAACGTTTATCTGCTGATGTAATTAGTTTTTCTGCAGCTCAGTCATCGGTTAAAAAAGGAGAAACCTTGATTGATACTGTAAACAATATCCTTTCGATGAAAGTGGATATGGTTGTAATGCGCCACTCTAATCCCGGAGCGGCTTATTTTTTATCTAAAAATGTCAAAGCAAGCATCGTAAACGCTGGAGACGGAGCACACGAACATCCGACACAAGCTTTGTTGGACAGTTATTCTATCAGAGAAAAACTGGGAGATGTTGCTGGAAAAAAAGTTGTTATTGTAGGTGATATTCTGCACTCGCGTGTAGCGCTTTCAAACATATATGCTTTGCAGATGCAAGGCGCAGAAGTAAAAGTTTGCGGACCAAAAACATTGATTCCGAGATATATTGAATCACTTGGAGTTACGGTTGAACCAAATTTGCGAAAAGCTTTAGAATGGTGCGATGTAGCGAATATGCTTCGTGTGCAAAATGAGCGTATGGATGTGAATTTCTTCCCATCAACACGCGAGTACGCACAGCAGTACGGAGTAGATAAACCGCTTTTGGATTCTCTTAGCAAAGAAATTGTAATCATGCATCCTGGACCAATAAACAGAGGAGTAGAAATTACTTCTGAAGTGGCTGACTCAGAGCATTCTGTAATCTTAAATCAGGTTGAGAATGGTGTAGCGATTAGAATGGCGGTTATTTATTTGCTGGCTTCTAAGATTCAGCAATAATTTTGTTTCTGGTTTAAAATTTAACCGCAAAGTTCGCAAAGAGCTACGCGAGGTTCGCAAAGCTTTGTTTTTTCTTGTGTACTTTGCGAAAAAACCTTGCGAACTTTGCGGTTAAGCTTACAAAGTTTGGCAACTTAGATTTGAAACTTGAAACAACAAAAAAACTTAGTAAATTAGCATAAATATAAGCCCTCAAAAATATAAAATGAAAGTAGATCAAAAAGGACATACCGTTACGATTAAAGATACACAAGGAGATGTAAATGCTTTCTTGGAAAAAGTAACGCAACAATTTAAAACCTTTGAAAAACAAAATATTATAATCGATTTATCAGCTGATTCTAATATTTCAGAAAATGATTTAAAAGCTTTTTTACCGCTTTCTAAAGTTCAGAAAAAAGCAAAAAAATCGTTTGTAATTGTAGCAACCGATCTTGATTTTAATGCTATTTCAGATAAATTGGTTGTGGTGCCTTCTCTTTTAGAAGCTCACGATATTATCGAAATGGAAGAAATAGAAAGAGATCTAGGTTTCTAATAATTAACAATTGATAATTAAAAATTAATAATTGTCAATTATCAATTTTTAATTGAGAAATGAAATTAACTATACTTGGCTGTTATGCCGCAACTCCCAGAACGCTTACTAATCCCACTTCGCAGGTTTTAGAAATTAAGAACAGATTGTTTTTAATTGATTGTGGAGAAGGAACTCAAGTGCAGCTTCGTAAAAACAAGATTAAATTCTCCAAAATTAATCACATTTTTATCTCACATCTTCATGGAGATCATCTTTATGGATTAATAGGAACTATTTCGACTTTTTCACTTTTAGGCAGAACCACAGATTTGCATATTTACGGTCCAAAAGGGATTAAGGAATTGATTTTAATTCAATTAAAACTAACTGAATCTTGGACCACTTATTCTCTTTTTTTTCACGAATTAGAATCAAATCAAAGTGAAGTCATTTTTGAAGATAAAAAAGTGATTGTAAAAACAGTCCCGTTGAAGCATCGCGTTTATACGAATGGTTATCTTTTTCAGGAAAAACCAGATGAAAGAAAATTAAATGTAGAAGCTGTTCAGCGCTATAATATTCATGTTGCGTATTATCAGAAAATAAAAAATGGCGGAGATATTACGCTTGACGATGAAACTGTAATTGAAAACAAAAAACTTACTTTTGACCCACCGCCAGCAAAAAGTTATGCTTTTTGTTCTGATACGGTTTACAACGAAGATATAATTCCAATTATACAGAACACAGATATTTTGTATCACGAATCGACATTTTTAGAATCGGAGGCAAGATTGGCAGAAAAAACACTTCATTCAACGGCAAAAGAAGCGGCCAATATTGCTTTAAAAGCTAATGTAAAGCAATTGATTTTAGGGCATTATTCAACACGATATGATGGAATAGAACCTTTTAAGAAAGAAGCTGAGGAAGTTTTTCCAAATGTGCTCTTGGGAGATGATGGAGTGAGTTTTGAATTTTAAAGATGCTAAGATTCTAAGGTTCTAAGATGCTAAGTTTGTATGTAATTGCCACCCTGAGCGGAGTCGAAGGGCTTTTTTAGTACGAAGGGCTTCGACTCCGCTCAGCCTGACAAACTTGAAACCCGAAACTTGAAACCTGAAACTTGAAACCTGAAACAAAAAATCTAAAATCTAAAGTCAACAATCTAAAATAACAAATCATGAATGATTTAAGTAATTATAGAAAATCTTACGAGAAAAGCGAATTATTAGAAACTAATATTCCTGAAGATCCGATTAATCTTTTTAACCGATGGTTTCATGAAGTGGAAGATTTTGGCGGAAGCGGAGAGGTGAATGCTATGACGGTTTCGACGATTGGATTGGATGGTTTCCCAAAATCTCGTGTGGTTTTATTGAAGAAATTTTCTGAGGAAGGTTTTATATTTTATACCAATTATAATTCAGAGAAAGGAAAAGCTATAGAAGCAAATCCAAATATTTGTCTGTCATTTTTTTGGCAGGAGATGGAACGTCAGGTTATTATTAAAGGAATTGCGCAGAAAACTTCTGAGAATATTTCAGATAATTATTTTGATTCAAGACCTGAAGGCAGTAAACTTGGAGCGATTGTTTCTCATCAAAGTGAAGTGATTCCGTCAAGAACATTTTTAGAAGAAAACTTAAAAAAACTAGAAGCCGAATTTGACGGAAAACCAATTCCTAGACCTGAAAATTGGGGCGGTTATATTGTGACTCCGCTGCAAGTTGAATTCTGGCAGGGAAGACCAAATCGACTTCATGATAGAATTCGTTATACTAGCCAGTCAGATTTTTCTTGGAAGATTGAAAGATTATCTTCGTAAAAGTATTTTTAAGTAGGAATTTTATAGGTAAAAACATAAAATAAGTGTATTTCATCGATTATTTTTGCACTTTAACGATAAATTGAATACGTTTGGAATATAATAAAGCAAACGATATTTATTCAAAGATAAATTTAAAGGATTTGCCCCAACATTTACTTTAAACCGCTACAATGCTGATGATTATGAAAAAGATTACGCGCACCATGTTGTTCATTGCGATTTTAGTCGCAATGAACGCATGTTCTGCTGACGCTGCAGAAGCAAGCTTGGATACTACTAGTTCAACAGAAACGCTTGTTGCAAATTACACATACAACGATACCGAAATAGAAACGATGAGACTGATAAACGAATACCGTGTGAGTATTGGTTTAAATGCCTTGGAAAGAGTGAATCATATATCTTTTAAATGTGAAGAGCATAACAAATATATGATTGAAAATAATGTTGTGAATCATAATGATTTTGCGGCTAGATCTAGCAATATGACGAGTGTATTAGGAGCAAAGAAAGTAGGAGAGAATGTTGCCTACAATTATAAAACTCCTGAGGCAGCTGTAAGAGCTTGGCTAGAAAGTCCGGGTCACAAAGAAAATATTGAAGGAGATTTTACTCATTTTGGATTGTCTGTAACGACAGATCCAGCTACAGGAAAAAAATATTATACTAACATTTTTGTTAAGCTTTAAAGATTTATTGAACAGGTTGGTTTTTTAGAAGTCGTTGTGATTCATAGAATTGCAACGACTTTTTAAATTAAAAAAAGCTGCTTAAAAGCAGCTTTTTTTGTTGGTCTATTGTTAAGATTATAAAGCGGTGATAATAAATTCGCTTCGTCTATTGGCCTGATGTTCTTCTTCGGTACATGGAACGCCATCAGCGCATTTATTTACAAGTTCTGTTTCACCATATCCTCTTCCAGTTAATCGGTTTGGCGCAATTCCGTTTTTAACCAGCCATTGAATAGTTGATTTGGCTCTTCGGTCAGATAAAGCTTCGTTGTATTGATGAGAAGCTCTACTGTCTGTGTGCGAACGAATGTCTAGTTTCATATTAGGATAATCGTTAAGAACAGCTAGTATCTTTTCTAGATCCAATGCAGCTTCGGTTCTAATATTTGATTTATCCAAATCGAAATAAATCATTTTAATGCCGAAACATTTTCCTAAATCATCGCCCACAGTAACTTTACAGGTTGCTTTTTCCAGTGCAATCGGTAAGTTTGTTTTACCGCTTGTTTTTTCAATCGTAACGCTTAATTCTCTGGTTGTGTATTCTGGTTTTTCGGCTCTCACATAATAGGTTTTTCCGCATTCTACAGCAAAAGAGTAAAGACCTGAACCATCTGCAGCAGCAGAGTTTTTAAGATTCATCTGATCATCGTACAAAGTAACTTTTGCTCCCGGGAGCACGGCACCGGTTTCAGCATCTGTTATAACACCATACAATTCCTGAACGCATTTGAGCCTTTTGGTTTCTAGGAATTTGTAGATATCATCAGAACCCTGTCCGCCCTCTTTATTGGAACTGAAAAATCCTCTTCTTGTTTCGGGATCAATGATGTACGCAAAATCATCTTTTGGCGAGTTGACATCTGCTCCCACATTTTGGATATTGCTCACTTTTCCGCTATTGTCAATATCGCCGACAAAAACATCCAAACCTCCCAAACCGGGATGCCCGTCAGAGGCAAAATAAATCTCGTTTTCGCTGGTCAGGTAAGGATATGTTTCTTTTCCTTCTGTATTAATGCTATTTCCGAGATTTTCCGGTGGGCCATATCCGCCATTTGGATTTATGGTAACCTTATATATATCGGACTCTCCGATTGACCCTGGCATATCAGAAGCAAAATAAAGCGTTTTTTCATCTGGACTAAGAGCTGGGTGAGCCGTGCTATAGTTATTGCTATTGAAAGGAAGCTCGGTAATATTGGTCCATTTATTATCTTTTCCCAGCTCTGCTTTGTAAAGTTTTATTAAGGTAACTTTGTTTTCGTCTTTTCCTTTTTTTCCATCAATATAGTTGTTCCTGGTAAAATAAACTGTTTTCCCATCTTTTGTGAACACGGGAGAGGCCTCATGAAATTTGGTATTAATAGCAGATTTGAATTTATTTACCTTTGATGTGCTTCCTGTTGCAGGATCCAAATCTGCATCGTAAATGTTGGTGAAATATTCTCCCGTCCATTTGTGTTTGCGTTTTGTAAAATTTCCAGTATCTCGCGCTGAAGCAAAATATATTTTGTTGTTGTAAATAAATGATCCGTAATCTGAGTACCTGCTATTTATACCTGCATCTTCTATCTGGTACCTCCCAGAATTTGCTTTAATCTGGTCCAAGTAGTTTACATCTTCTTTGTAAAGTTTTCCTCTGCTGTCATTTTTGGAGATAGCATTAAACTCATCCAGAAATTTATTGGCTTTGCTGATGTCGCCAGTAGATTTTAGAGATTGTGCATATCTAAAATAGTATTCTGGTTCCACTTTTGTGTTCATTGCAAATAACTCGCCATACCATTTTGCCGCATTTTGAAAATCTGAATTGAAGTAATAGGCATTTCCCAGTTTTTTAAACATATCTTCAGATTTGTAGCCTTTTGCTGCAACTTTTTCATAAGTTTTTATTGCATCTACATAAGCATAGCCGTCATATTTTTTGTCTGCATTATTTATTTTTGACTGCTGTGCATAACTGCTAAATGAAAAAGCACCTATAATTGTAATTAAAAGTAGTGTATAGTTTTTCATGATACCTAATTTTTAGAAGAAACGAGGAGTTGTCATTTTGCCTTTGTTTGAGAAGAATTCATAGCGAAGGAAAATTTCGTGTGATCCTGAATTATAATTGTTTAAGTTTGAAGTTTCTCTATCATACCCATAACCTAAATAAAGTCCGTCTGTGATTTGAAATCCAACCATAGCGCTTAAAGAAGCGCTCCATCTATAGGCTGCACCAAGCATAAAT
Organism: Flavobacterium sp. F52; assembly: GCF_000278705.1. Taxonomy (NCBI): domain Bacteria; kingdom Pseudomonadati; phylum Bacteroidota; class Flavobacteriia; order Flavobacteriales; family Flavobacteriaceae; genus Flavobacterium; species Flavobacterium sp. F52. The sequence continues at coordinate 136,105 of NZ_AKZQ01000038.1, forward strand.
TTATCATAGAACATAAAGTTGGCTGAAAGATCTACTTGAAGCGGTGCGCCCTGAACCATTTTGGCTAAAACAGCAGGTTTAAATTTTACATATTCATATTTGTCAAGATTGAATACATAACCTCCAATTAAATAATAATTGATTTTGTCTTTGTAAATTGCTACGTCATTGTCGTCGTAACGATTTGTTTCAATAAAATTTGGAACAGACAAACCAATATAAGCTTTATCAGAATGCCAGTAGACTCCAGCTCCAACATTTGGACTGAATTTATTGTTTAAATCCTGAAATTGAGGATCTCCCTGATCAGCAGGATTTAATTTATTTACATCTAAATTGAAAATATTTGCAGTTCCTTTAATACCAAATGAAAGTTTAAAATCGGCAGATGTCTGAACTGTATAAGAGACATCGACTGAGATATTATTCTCATTGGTAGGACCAATTTTATCATTGACTAATGAAGCCCCTATACCTAGTTTGCTATTATTTATAGGAGAGTTAACTGAAAAACTGCTTGTTTCTGGTGCTCCGTCGAGACCTACCCATTGGGTGCGGTAAAGACCAAAAATACTAAGTGCTCCACGAGAACCTGCATAGGCAGGATTTATATTTATTGTGTTATACATATATTGTGTATACTGTGCATCTTGCTGTGAATACCCTGAACATGTAACTAACAGAATGACGAAGAAAAATAATTTTGTTCTCATAGTAGATTTTATTTAATAATTACTATTGACTTTTTAAATCATTGAATTTCAATGTTTTTTTTTGAGATGATTAAATTTTACGGATGTTTTAAATACGCTGTAAAATGATATTTACAGCGTATTCGAAGTACTATTTGGATAGATACAAGTATCCGTCTAATTTATGATCTTGAACATTGTTGTTTCCATCCAGAGATTTATAGTTAATAATGTAAAAATAAGTTCCAGTTGGTAGTCCGTCAGATTGCTTAACAGTTGTTCTTCCTCTTGAAGTTCCATCAAAAGCATTCGTTGTATTATTGTAGTTTGTAGTTTCAAATACTAAAACTCCCCAGCGATTGTATATTTCCACAGTATTGCCAGGATAACAAGTGGTGTCATCGATATTGTCAATTTTAAAGAAATCGTTTATGTTATCACCATTTGGAGAAAAAGCATTATGTACTAATACATTACCACAAGCTAAGACTTTACAATCATCATTGATTTCCATATTTAAAACTATGCTTCTCGGACATCTTTCGTCAGCTATTATATATTCAAAAGCATAATTGCCTAATGCTAAACCGAATGGATTAAGAATGCTTCCCTCAAGCGCATTAGTATTGTTTCTATCCTGCCAAACTCCAGTCAATGGACTTCCTTCAGGAAGCAGACTGTTCAAGTTAACTAATGTTGAGTCATCTGTACATGCTGTGCCGCTTACTTCTACAACACCATTTGGAATCACTATGATTGTTACAGTGGCAGAATCGCAGTTTTGAGAACTTAATTTGTCACAGATTGTATAGTTGTAAATATAAGTTCCTGCAGGTGTCAAGCTTGATACATTTACATTTCCAGAAGCATCAACCGTAATGTTTGGATCTGTTTTGGTGTTATTGCCTTCTGCTGTAAGTGTAAAGTTTACTAACTCTATTGTTACTGGTGTTCCCCCTTTTAAATCATTGCCTAAAACATTGCCTACTAATCCAAAAGTGTTACATCCTATATTACTGTATGTATCATCATTTGCAATTAGTGGAGAAATTACAGTAACGGTTACTATAGCAGTATCACAGTTTCCAAAATCGGCTTTTTCGCAAATTTGGTAAGTTAATGTATAAGTGCCTCCTGGCGTATTTGATGCGACGTTTATTGTTCCGTCAGAAGCTATCGATATCGATCCTGTTGGATCAGTAACGCTTGTTGTTAAAGTTACATCATTAATGTTTACCGCTGAACCATTTAATGTATCGTTGGTTAAAACATTGCCCACTGTGGCTTGTCCTGAGTTTCCTATTATTGGTGCAGGATTGTCATCGTTTGCCACTATAGCAAATGTTGGTCTTGCAGTACAAAAAGGATCAGCAGGAGGATAGCTTACTGTGATAGTCTGACTTGGATTAAGAGATAGAGTTACATTTGCTGTTGGACGTAATTTTTCAAATCCGTCAGCGGCTTCAATCCATCTATTATTTTCAAAAATCCAGCCTGGCCAGTCAATTCCTTTGCCTTGTTCATCTACTACAGCTCCTGGCCATAGTACACGTCCACTTAATGGCAGATCAGTCATTGTTGTAACCACATTGTTATTGCTATCTGCCCATGCTATGGTCACGCCATTTATAGGAGTAAAGTTTTGCGGCGTAACTGCGTAATCTAGGTAAGGAACATCATTAACGCATATTGATGTTGCTGTAACAGTCATAACTGGAGCTTCTATTGTAATGGTAACGGTTGCTGTGTCACAATTGTCCGTTTGATCAGCTTCACAAATTTGATATACCATTGTTAATGTTCCAACTGGAGCATTTGGCAGTACATCAACAGAACCGTCAGCATTTAATTGTAAAAACTCGTTTGGTGTTACAGTTGTTATAATTACATCAGATGCAGTTATAGGATTTCCTTCTAAAGTATCATTTGGCAATACATTAAGTACATTGGTTGTAGTGTGATTTACACCTGCAATTGGGCCAGCACTGTCGTCATTAGCCACAATGTCTTTGTATTCTTTACAGCTTACACCGAAATCAATATCTAAATGAACTAAATCTTCTGGTGTAACATTCACTACATAGCCACTATCTGTTGTAGTTTTACAAACGGTGTGCAACTGTGCTTTGCTTGTTTTTCCAGTTATGTTTTTAGCAGATATAGAAGGGAGTACTTTTACTAAACCAGTAAATCCTAAGTTTGCAGCTACAGTATCGAAATTAGCATCTCTTACCAATTTTACGGTATATTGTCCATAAGGATTTGCTATTTCTGGGCGGTTTCTCCAGAAACCTTCTATTCCCACAATAACTTCATCATGATATCCATTTGGGCCATCAATGATCACATTTGCACTAAGAGCATTTCCGAAACCACCAGCATTTAATTCCCCAACATTTTGAGGACCAGCATAGCTTCCGTCTCCGTTAAGATCTATCCATTCCCATTGGGTGTAATCAATAGCTCCATTAGAATCTGGAATGTTTTTAGTAACGGCACCATCATTATTGGCATCATACCATTCATCTTGAATTCCGTTGCTATTAGTATCGTACCAAACATAATCTCCAAGAACAGGAAGTTTAGAAGCTCCATATTCGAAGTTATGAACTTGGAAAGCACATTCCTCTAGAGTAGTAAAGAATAAGCTAGAATCAACAGGGTATAATTGATAGGCACTATTTAAATTAGCATCTTGTACTTGCACTAAATAACTTCCGGCAGGCATTCCTGTGAAACTGTACATTCCGTCTGCACCTGTAATACGCAATTGTATTGGTCCTGTAGTGGTTCCTTGAGGAATCAATGTTACAGGCACATTTGCAAGAGGAGTGTTAGTATCTACATTTATGATTTGACCAGATATTTTAACTCTATAGTTTGGTTCTGTAATCACAACTGTTGCAGTTGCTGTACAAGTTTCATTTTCAGTATTTACTGAAGATGTTGCAGTAAGTGTATAGGTTCCTGCTGGTAGATTAGTATTTCCAACTACTTCATTATTTTGATTGGTAATAACTACACTAGCTCCAGCACTGCTAGTAACTGCAATTGAACCGTCGCTTTCTCCTTGGCAACTTACATTTGTAGCAATACCGCTTACAGAAACTTTGTTTTCAACTGTAAAGGTTTGAACTAATTCAGTTTTATTACCTGCACAGTCTGTTAGAGTATAAGTTCTAGTTAGAATGTAAGATTCTCCATTACATCCAGTTCCTCCATTGTTAGTATCGCTTACAGTGATATTTACAGTTCCTGAGCAATTGTCTGCAGCATCTTTTATGTCAGTTGGACTTCCTGCTGGAATGTCTGCTGCACTTTGTAGATTGGCAACATCTGCTGGTGCTGTACCGGTTGGAGGAGTAGTATCTCTTACTGTTATAATTTGAGTATAAGAAATTGAATTTCCTCCACAATCACTTGTTGACCAGTTGCGAGTTAAGGTATATTCTGTACCGCATTCATTTTTAATATCGCTTTTAGTTTCACTGAAAACAATTGGTAAGTCTACATTGCAATTATCAGAAGCTACCATATTAAATGGTTCTGGAACAGCGTCACAAGAAACTGTAATATCTGCAGGAAGTTCACCAGCGAAAGTTGGTTTTGTAGTATCCTGAATTGTGATTACTTGAGTAAAAGTATCAGAAACATTACCGCAGTCATCTTTTACAGTCCATGTATTGGTGTAAGTTCCAGCGTTTGCACAGCTTTCAGAAGCTACGAACTGTCCGCTTACTTTAGTGATATTTAGAACATCAGCATCGCATAAGTCAGCTGCTGTAGGGAACTGAGACTGAGCAGCCGCAAGACCTTCTGTATCGCTACATTCTAAAGTTACGTTTAGAGTGCCAGCAACAGTCGTCCAAGTAGGAGCAGTTGTATCTTGAATTGTGATCACTTGAGTGAAAGTCTCAGAAGTGTTTCCGCAATCGTCTTTAACTGTCCAAGTATTGGTGTATGTTCCAGCATTTCCGCATCCTTCAGAAGCCGCGAACTCTCCGCTTACTTTAGTGATGTTTAGGACATCTGAATCGCATAAGTCAGAAGCAGCTGGGATTTTAGCTTGAGCCGCTGCAAGACCTTCTGTGTCATTGCATTCTAAAGTCACGTCTAGAGAGCCAGCAACAGTATTCCAAGTAGGAGAAGTTGTATCTTGAATTGTGATCACCTGAGTGAAAGTAGCAGAAGTGTTTCCGCAATCGTCTTTAACTGTCCAAGTGTTGGTGTAAGTTCCTGCGTTTCCGCATCCTTCAGAAGCCACAAACTGTCCGCTTACTTTTTCGATGTTTAGAACATCAGTATCGCATAAGTCAGAAGCTATAGGGAATTGGGCTTGAGCGGCAGCAAGTCCTTCTGCATCACTGCATTCTAAAGTCACATTTAAAGCTGTTGAAGCAGTTGTCCAAGTAGGAGCATTTGTGTCCTGAATGGTGATTACCTGAGTAAAAGTCTCAGAAGTGTTTCCGCAGTCGTCTTTTACAGTCCATGTGTTGGTGTAAGTTCCAGCGTTTCCGCATCCTTCAGAAGCCACGAACTGTCCGCTTACTTTTTCGATGTTTAGAACATCTGAATCGCATAAGTCAGAAGCTATAGGGATTTGAGCTTGAGCGGCAGCAAGTCCTTCTGCATCACTGCATTCTAAAGTCACATTCAAAGCTGTTGGAGCAGTTGTCCAAGTAGGAGCAGTTGTATCTTGAATCGTAATTACCTGAGTGAAAGTCTCTGAAGTGTTTCCGCAGTCATCTTTTACAGTCCAAGTGTTGGTATAAGTTCCGGCGTTTCCGCATCCCTCAGAAGCTACGAACTGTCCGCTTACTTTAGTGATATTTAGAACATCAGTATCGCATAAATCAGAAGCTTCAGGGAATTGAGCCTGAGCTGTAGCAAGACCTGAAACATCACTACACTCTAAAGTCACATCTAGAGAACCAGCTTGTGTTGTCCAAGTAGGAGCAGTTGTATCTTGAATTATAATTACCTGAGTGAAAGTTTCGGATGTATTTCCGCAATCGTCTTTAACTGTCCAGGTGTTGGTGTAAGTTCCTGCATTTCCGCATCCCTCAGAAGCTACGAACTGTCCGCTTACTTTAGTAATATTTAAAACATCTGTATCGCATAAGTCAGAAGCTGCAGGGAACTGAGCCTGAGCAGAAGCAAGTCCA
>NZ_AKZQ01000039.1:0-715 GCF_000278705.1 Flavobacterium sp. F52
AAGTCAGAAGCTGTTGGGAACTGAGCCTGAGCTGTAGCTAGACCCGCACTATCGCTGCATTCTAAAGTTACATTTAAAGCTGTTGGAGCAGTTGTCCAAGTTGGAGCAGTGGTATCCTGAATGGTTATCACCTGAGTGAAAGTAGCAGAACTATTTCCGCAGTCGTCTTTTACAGTCCAAGTGTTGGTGTAAGTTCCAGCGTTTCCGCAACCTTGAGAAGCTACGAACTGTCCGCTTACTTTAGTGATGTTTAGAACATCAGCATCACATAAGTCAGAAGCTGTTGGGAACTGAGCCTGAGCTGTAGCTTGACCCGCACTATCGCTGCATTCTAAAGTCACATTTAAAGCTGTTGGAGCAGTTGTCCAAGTTGGAGCAGTGGTATCCTGAATGGTTATCACCTGAGTGAAAGTAGCAGAAGTATTGCCGCAATCGTCTTTTACAGTCCAAGTGTTGGTGTATGTTCCGGCATTTCCGCAAGCTTGAGAAGCAACGAACTGTCCGCTTACTTTAGTGATGTTTGAAACATCAGCATCGCAAAGGTCAGAAGCCGTTGGGAACATGGCTTGAGCATTTGCCAATCCAGAAGTATCACTGCATTCCAAAGTCACATTTAAAGCTGTTGGAGCTGTTGTCCAAGTAGGAGCAGTGGTATCTTGAATTGTAATTACCTGAGTGAAAGTGTCAGAAGTATTTCCGCAATCATCTTTTACAG
>NZ_AKZQ01000040.1:0-98227 GCF_000278705.1 Flavobacterium sp. F52
TCGCCTTTCTTTTGAAAAACCCTGTTTTACAACGGGGTTTTTTATTCTAATCTTCATTTATAGGAATATAAGTGAAAATGGTACCTTAGCTCAGATGGTAGAGCAATGGACTGAAAATCCATGTGTCCCTGGTTCGATCCCTGGAGGTACCACATATTATTGCTCGGATGGTGAAATTGGTAGACACGCTGGACTTAAAATCCAGTGAACAGCAATGTTCGTGCGGGTTCAAGTCCCGCTCTGAGTACTAAAACTTCAATTAGCTTTGCTAGTTGGAGTTTTTTTTTTGCATTAAATTGAGTTAACAGGTTAATTTTTATATTTTTACTTTGCCAAATTAAATTTGTAAGCTATGCAAAATGTTTTTCTTAAGGATGATTGCGATCAATTTATAAGTAGAGTTAATCTGCTTACGCCTCATACACAGCCACTTTGGGGTAAGATGTCTGTTGATCAAATGTTAGCTCACTGTAATGTTACGTATGAAATGGTTTATGATGATATTCATCCTAAACCAAATGTTTTTATGAAACTTTTACTAAAACTGTTGGCTAAAAGTAAAGTAGTGAGTGAATCTCCTTATCCAAAAAACCTTAGTACAGCTCCGCAATTTATAATTAAAGGTGATCGCGATTTTGAATTGGAAAAAAGCAGGTTGGTTTCTTATATCCAAAAAACACAAGAATTAGGAGAAAAAGAATTTGAAGGTAAGGAATCTCTTTCTTTTGGAAAATTGTCTTCTAAAGAATGGAACAATATGTTTGCAAAACATTTAGATCATCACTTCTCTCAATTTGGCGTTTAAACTATATTATAGCGATGAAAAGTTACACTATTATCTTTTTTCTTCTTTTAGGACTATCATGTAATGCTCAGAAACAAGAAGTTCAAAAATGCATTGAATCTTTTTTTGAAGGGTTTCATCAGAGGGATTCATCAAAGATTAAATTAGTTTGTGCTGATAAAATGATATTGCAATCCATCAGCGAAAGCACAACTAAAGGGAATAAACTGTCTAATGAAAGCACAAAAGAATTTTATAAATCTATTGCATCGATTCCTCTAAACATGAAATTTCAAGAAAAAATATTAAGTTACAATATTCAGATTGATGGATCAATGGCTCACGTCTGGGCTCCTTATGAATTTTATTTAAATGAAAAATTCAGCCATTCTGGAGTAAATACTTTTACTTTATTTAAAGAAAAAGACGAATGGAAAATTATCTACTTGATTGATACAAGAAGAAGATAATTAGTTTTTGATTACCACAGTATTATAGTATAAGCAAATATCGGTTAAGACACATTCAGGGCATTTAGGTTTTGGTCTGCAAATTTCTCGACCATGAAACGAAATTGCCATTCCGATTTCTGACCAAATATTCTTTGGAAGGACTTGCATTAAGTCTTTTTCTACTTTATTTCCATCTTTGCTTTCCTTTATAATTCCGATTCTGGGAGCAACGCGTATAACATGTAAGTCGGCAATAATGCCTTCCGCAGGTTTATTGGCTTCTCTTAAAATGACATTCGCAGATTTTCTCCCAATTCCTTTTAAAGCAGTAAGATCGGACATATTTAAAGGAATATCGGTATCATTTTTAATGATTTTAGCAATTTCTAAAATCCATTTTGCTTTTGTAGAATGATTACGGACTTTAGTTACATAAGATGTAAAAGTTTCTAGGTCGGTTTGAGATATACTTTTTAATGTTGGATATTTTTCGAATAATTTTGGCGCTATAGTATTTATATTGGCATCAGAATCTTGCGCAGAGAGAATAACCATGACAAGCAATTGATAAATGCTATGATATTCCAGAGGATGTTTCTTTCCTTTATATTTTTTTAAAATGGGTTTTAATTTAATTTCCCAATCTGCATTTTCTCCAAATAAATCCATTTTTGATTCTCTTTAATGTTGAAATTGATATAGTTAATTATAAAGTTAACTGATTTTAATGAATTCAAGAATTTTTTTAATAACATTTTGATTGCCGAGTATTTTTCGATGACCAAGGCCTTCAGTTAAAAATAAAGAACCATTTTCAAGGTTTTCATTGATATGTATTCCAGCTTTCACAGAAACTTCAGGATCATCTTTATCATGTATGACTAGAACAGGAGTTTTTATTTTTTTGGCAGCTTTATATGCTGAAAAATCATCCATTTTAACCTGATACATATTTTCAAAATAATCTCTTAAATGAATGCTGATTTCTTTCTTCAATCCTAATTTAAAGGTAAATTCATCTAAAATATCCTGAACAATATCGCCGCTTCCTATAATTATTGCTTTTTCAACTTTAAGCCCATCTTTAATAGAATTAAGAACTGACATACCCCCTAAAGAATGTCCGATCGCAATTTCAAAAGGGCCAAATTGTTTTTCTATTTCTAATATAGAAGCTATAAATTCAGACATTATTGTGGTCTTGCCTTTTGATTTTCCATGTGCTGGTGCGTCAAAACTAACTGTAGAATAGCCATTTGCTAAAAGTTCATCAGCAATCTTAAATAGTTGAGTTCCTCTTCCAGACCAGCCGTGAACCAATAATACTTTGCGCGGACTTTGCCCGTAGGTGTACGTAACTACGCTTTTATCGATTTCAGGAATGTAAATTAATTTTTGAATGCTTTTAGCATCCATTTCTAATTCCCGTTTGGGAACTTTATGTTTTATAGGTGTTGTAAAGATTTTTGCTGCAAATTTTGTAACTAAATTTGTCGAAATAAATGCGCAAATTTTCGCAGAAATTATAATAATCTTAGGAATTTTTAATGATTTAGTAGGATTAGTTGCCTTTTTTGCCATTTCAATAAAACTTACTTAAACTAAGGGTTTTTGCTTGTTTTTTGCTAAATTTAGAAAACATAAAAGTAGTATTTAAATGATTGCTTCTTATCTATAATCATAAATTAATTTCTTAAATGGAAATATTTCATATTAGTGCAGAATGCTATCCTGTGGCAAAAGTTGGAGGCTTGGGAGATGTAGTTGGTGCATTGCCAAAATATCAGCAGTCTGCTGGACATGAAGTTAGAGTTATAATTCCTTGTTACGACACAAAGTTTAGGTACGAAAATGATTTTGAATGTGTCCATTGGGGTACAGTTAAATTAGGAGATTTTAATTTTCCGTTCAGCGTTTTAAAGGAAACAACAGATAAATTAGGTTATGAACTGTATTTGATAGAAATTAATGAATTATTCAATCGTTCGAATGTTTATGGTTATGAAGATGATATAGAAAGATTTTTGTCTTTTCAGATTGCTACACTCGATTGGATTATAGCACGAAATAAAATTCCAGATATTATTAATTGTCATGATCATCATACTGGAGTTATTCCGTTTTTGCTACAATTTGCCTATAAATATGAGAATTTGAAGAATGTAAAAACTGCCATAACAATTCATAATGGTTTGTATCAAGGATGGTTTGGTTTTGATAAGTTATATTATTTGCCAGAATTTGATTTAAAACATGTTGGATTTTTAGAATGGAGCAATTCGATAAACTCTTTGGCAGTTGGAATTAAATGCGCAAATGCTGTGACTACAGTTTCTCCAAGTTATTTAAATGAAATTAATATTTCGGCAAATGGTTTAGAATCATTGTTTAATTCTGTTAGAAACAAATCCAAAGGAATTTTAAACGGAATTGATATTGAAGTTTGGAATCCGATAAAAGATAAAATGATTGCAGAAAATTATTCGATTGAAGATTTTGAAATAGGAAAACAGAAAAATAAAGAAAAACTGTGTGAAGAATTTGATTTAGATCCTTCAAAGCCACTGTTTAGCTTTATTGGAAGATTGTTTGAAGAAAAAGGAGGCGATTTGCTTCCGCATGCTTCCGCTTTGGCTTTGTCAGAACATTTCGAAGAAATTAATATTTTGATTCTGGGGTCAGGAAATGCTTCAATTGAATCCCAGTTGACTCAGTTGCGAAATGATTATAAAGGAAATTATAATGTTTTTATAGGTTATAATGAAGAATTGGCACATTTGATTTATGCAGGTTCAGATTATATTTTAATGCCTTCTAGAGTTGAACCATGCGGGTTAAATCAGATGTATGCGATGCGTTACGGAACAATTCCGATTGTTAGAAGAACTGGAGGATTGAGAGATACGGTTATTGATTTTGGTGATGAAGGAAATGGAGTTTGTCATGATCAAGCTTCTGTGGCTGATATATGCTATTCAATAAATCGTGCTGTTAGGTTGTATGAGGATAAAATAAATTTCAATAAGGTTTTAAAAAGAGGAATGTTAGCAGATCATTCCTGGGAAAGAGTTTGCCAAGAATATATCGAAATATACAACTTAATAATTCAGCAAGATGAAATTTAAAAAGAAAAATGTAGTCGCCATTATTTTAGGAGGTGGACAAGGTTCACGTTTATTTCCATTGACAGAAACAAGATCAAAACCAGCTGTTCCGATTGGAGGAAAATATCGTTTGGTTGATATTCCGATTTCTAATTGTATCAATTCTGATATTTTTAAAATATTCGTTTTAACACAATTCAACTCTGCGTCTTTAAATGCTCATATTAAAAACACTTTTAATTTTAGCATTTTTAGCCAGTCTTTTGTTGATATATTGGCTGCTGAACAAACTCCAGACAATCCAACTTGGTTTCAGGGAACGGCTGATGCCGTGAGACAATGTATGTCGCATTTTTTGAAACACGATTTTGATCACGCTTTAATTCTTTCTGGCGATCAATTGTATCAAATGGATTTTAACGAAATGCTCGAAGCTCATATTGCTGCTGATGCTGAAATTTCAATTGCGACTTTACCCGTAAACGCTAAAGATGCTCCTGAATTTGGAATTCTTAAAACCGATCACGAAAACAATATTCATGCGTTTATAGAAAAACCTCATGCTTCTTTATTGCCAGAATGGGAATCTGAAGTGAGCGAGCAAATGCAGGAGAAAGGAAAAAAGTATCTGGCTTCGATGGGGATTTATATTTTCAATAAGTCATTGCTTGTAGAATTAATGGCTGACCAAGAAACAAAAGATTTTGGTAAAGAAATTATTCCGCAGTCGGTTGGAAAACATAAAATCTTAAGTTATCAATATGAAGGATATTGGACTGATATTGGGAATATTGAATCGTTTTTTGAAGCGAATATTGGTCTAACAGCAGATATTCCAGAGTTTAATTTGTTCGATAATGAGAATAAAATCTTTACGAGACCAAGATTGCTGCCGCCATCTAAATTTAGAAATTCAATTATCAATCAATCTTTAATTTCGGAAGGTTGTATTATTAATGCTAAAGAGATCAAAAGCTCTGTAATTGGAATTCGTTCCAGAATTGGAGAGGGGACCGTTTTGGAGAACTGTTACGTCATGGGAAATGATTTTTATCAAGATCTTGACGAAATGAACCATGAAAGCAGTATTAATAAAATTCACGTTGGAATTGGCGAAAACTGCTTTATTAAAAATGCTTTGATCGACAAAAATGTGCGTATTGGAAACAATGTTCACATTAGCGGAGGAAAACATTTAGACAATTTTACTAATGAATTGTATAGTATAAAAGATGGTATTGTCGTTGTCAAAAAAGGTGTAACGCTTTCAGATAACTTTAGAATTGAGTAAAACCTGAAAAAACAATATAGAAATTCTAAATTCCAAAATCTAAATTCCAAATTCAATCGCCATAAAAATCAAACATGACTAAAGTAATCGCACACTCTCTTTTTACCGATTTTGATATAGATTTATTCAAAGCTGGGAAACACTTCAGATTATATGAAAAATTAGGAGCTCATTTAACTGAGGTGAACGGAGTTAAAGGTGTTTACTTTGCAGTTTGGGCCCCAACTGCGCAGTCGGTTTCTGTTGTTGGCGATTTTAATTATTGGATTCAAGGCGAACATAATCTAAATGTGCGTTGGGATTCTTCTGGAATATGGGAAGGATTTATTCCTGATATTTCAAAAGGAACGCTTTATAAATATAAAATCCAATCTAATATAAATGGTGTAATTACCGAAAAAGCAGATCCCTTTGCGCTTTACTGCGAAAAACCGCCTCATACTGCTTCTGTTGTCTGGGATTTGGATTATAAGTGGAAGGATGAAGATTGGATGCAGAAACGTCATGATTATAATGCATTGGATAAACCCTATTCGGTTTATGAAGTGCATTTGGGGTCGTGGAGAAGAGCAGAACATAATCGGTTTTTGACTTATCTCGAACTTGCAGATGATTTAGTAAAATATGTAAAAGAAACAGGCTTTACGCATGTTGAGTTTATGCCTGTTATGGAATATCCTTATGACCCTTCATGGGGTTATCAACTTGCTGGATATTTCGCACCGACTTCGCGTTTTGGTAAACCGCAGGATTTTATGGTTTTGGTCGATAGATTGCATCAGGAAGGAATTGGAGTCATTTTAGACTGGGTTCCATCGCACTTTCCTGATGATGCTCATGGTTTAGGCTTTTTTGATGGTTCGCATTTATATGAACATCCAGATCGCAGAAAAGGGTATCATCCAGATTGGAAAAGTTTGGTTTTCAATTATGGAAGAAATGAGGTTCGGGCCTTTCTAATTAGTAACGCTGTTTTTTGGCTTCAAAATTATCACATCGACGGACTTAGAGTTGATGCTGTAGCGTCTATGCTTTATTTGGATTATTCTAGAAAAGATGGAGAATGGGAAGCTAATATTTTTGGAGGAAGAGAAAATCTTGATTCCATTAGCTTTCTTAAAGAATTAAATGAAGTAATCTATTCTAATTTTGATGGAATTCAAACTATTGCAGAAGAAAGCACTTCTTTTCAGATGGTTTCAAGACCCACTTCTATAGGAGGTTTAGGTTTTGGAATGAAATGGATGATGGGTTGGATGCACGATACTTTAAAATATTTTCAAAAAGAAACTATCTACAGAAAATATCATCAGAATGAATTGACTTTTTCGATGACGTATGCTTTTACTGAAAATTTTATGCTTCCATTTTCGCATGACGAAGTGGTATACGGCAAAAACTCCCTTATTTATAAAATGCCTGGCGACGAATGGCAACGTTTTGCAAATTTGAGATTGCTGTATGGTTATATGTTTACGCACCCTGGAACAAAACTTCTATTTATGGGAGCTGAATTTGGTCAAACTTCTGAATGGAATTTCGAACAAAGTTTAGACTGGCATTTGCTGCAATATGGTTTTCATTCGGGAATAAAAAAATTGATTACAGATTTGAATCAATTGTATAAATCGCAGCCTGCGTTGTACGAAAAGCAATTTAGTGGCGATGGTTTTGAATGGATTAATTATTCAGATCACCAAAATGCGATTTTATCTTACATACGAAAAGGGAATAATCCTAATGAGAATTTGATTGTGGTGTGCAATTTTACTGAAGTTGTTCGAGAAAATTATAGAATTGGTATTCCTAAAAAAGGCAAATTGAAAGAGATTTTTAATAGCGATGCCACAATTTACGGTGGAAGCGGTGTCGAAAATTCTAACGCATTAAAAATAGAAACAGTTGCTTATGATGGGAGAGATTTTTCTGTCGCATTAATTTTACCTCCTTTAAGTGTTACTGTGTATTCTTTGATTGAATAAAAAATCTGCAACTAAGATTTTGTCACTATATCGTTTCAAAATTATCAAATTGCTGTTTTTTTGTTTTGTAATTTGAAACTCATTCAGAAAAAACGTTTTCGTGAATAAACCTTTTATTCATAGGGCATTACGAACTTTTTTTGTATGTTTGAATAGAAGGAAAATGTTAAATTAATTCATTTGAGATATGATTACAAACACATCATTAGAATACAAAGGCGATTTATACCCATCAAAAATTGTCTCTTATGAACATGAAGGAGATTCTATTTTCTTTAATACCGACAACAAAGTAATTTTAAAAGTTACAATTCTTCGCGATAGTTTAATCCGATTTCGTTTTACTACAAAAGGTTATTTCAGTAATGACTTTTCGTATGCTATCGATAAAAGCCAGCTTCACGGTTATAATTTTTTAGAACTTACGGAAGAAGAAACCTATTTCCAGATTAGGACTAGCAAAGTAAAATGTAAAATCCAAAAAGCAGATCTTCGTCTTTCCATTTATGATTTAAACGATTTTCTTATTCTAGAGGATGAACTTGGTTTTCATTGGGAAGAAAGTTATGAATATGGCGGAAACATTGTAAAAATGAGTAAATATTCTAAAGACGGTGAATGTTATTACGGTCTTGGAGATAAAGCGACTCAAATGAATCTTAAAGGCAAAAGAGTAGAAAATTTTGCTACAGATCAATATGCTTACCAAAAAGATCAGGAACCTTTATATAAAGTTGTTCCGTTTTATATTGGCTTGCACAACAAACAATCGTACGGAATATTTTTTGACAATACCTTTAGAACTTTCTTCGATTTCTGTCAAGAAAGAAGAAATATTACTAGCTTTTGGGCAGAAGGTGGCGAAATGAACTATTATTTCATTTATGGTCCTCAAATGCAGGACGTTGTAACCACTTATACCGATTTAACGGGTAAACCAGAATTGCCGCCACTTTGGGTGTTAGGCTACCATCAATGTAAGTGGAGTTATTATCCTGAAAGTAAAGTAAAAGAAATCACGTCAAAATTTAGAGAACTTCAAATTCCGTGTGACGCCATTTATTTGGACATTGATTATATGGATGGTTTTAGATGTTTTACTTGGAACAAAAACTATTTTCCAGATCCAAAAAAAATGGTCGCTGAATTAGCTGAAGATGGTTTTAAAACTGTTGTAATCATTGATCCTGGAATTAAAATTGACAAAGATTATTGGGTTTACAAGGAAGCTTTAGAAAAAGATTATTTCTGTAAAAGAGCGGATGGTCCTTATATGAAAGGAAAAGTTTGGCCAGGAGAATGTAATTTTCCTGATTATACAAATCCTGCAGTTAGAGAATGGTGGGCTGGTTTATTTAAAGAATTAGTTTCAGAAATAGGAGTGAAAGGAGTTTGGAATGATATGAATGAACCTGCAGTAATGGAAGTGCCAAATAAAACATTTCCAATGGATGTGCGTCATTTTTACGATGGAAATCCTTGCAGTCATAGAAAAGCACATAATATTTATGGAACACAAATGGCAAGAGCAACTTATCATGGGGTTAAACGTTTTGCTTATCCGAAACGTCCATTTGTAATTACAAGATCGGCTTATTCTGGAGCACAGCGATATACTTCTTCTTGGACAGGAGATAATGTAGCTACTTGGGAACATTTATGGATTGCAAATATACAAGTGCAGAGAATGTCCATTTCTGGAATGGGATTCACTGGTTCTGACATTGGAGGATTTGCAGAACAGCCTTCAGGCGAGTTGTATGCCCGTTGGATTCAATTAGGCGTTTTTCATCCGTTTTGTAGAACGCACTCTTCTGGAGATCACGGAAACCAGGAACCGTGGTCATTTGACGAAGAAGTGATTAATATCACTAGAAAATTTGTTAGCCTTCGCTATCAATTGCTTCCTTATTTATACACTATGTTTTGGCAGTATATTGAAGAAGGAGTTCCGATGTTAAAACCGCTAGTTTACTTTGATCAGGACGATACGCAGACGCATTATCGAAACGATGAATTTATTTTTGGAAATCAAATTTTAGTTTGTCCAATACTTGAACCTAACGCTGTAGGTAGACGTATGTATATTCCTAGAGGAGAATGGTATAACTACTGGACAAATGAGCTTTTTATTGGCGGAAGAGAGATTTGGATTGATAGTAAATTTGATGAAATTCCTGTTTTTGTAAAAGCAGGTGCCATTATTCCTAAATATCCAGTTCAGCAATATGTGGGCGAGTTAGAATTTGATGAATTGATACTTGACGTTTATTATAAAAATGGTAAAGAGCAGTCGGCAGTTTATGAAGATGCTCAAGATGGTTATGATTATAAAAAAGGACGTTATAGCTATTTGTCATTTAGAAATATAGGGAAAGAAAAGGAACTTATTATTCAGGTTCACAAAGAAGGGAAATACGAAACACCATACTCGAAATATAAAATCAATTTAATTGGACTTCCATTTAAAATTACGGAAATCGAAATTGACAATGAAAAAATTGAGTTTGACGAAATTAGTTTCAAGCAGAATAATTTCTTACTGGTTGATAAAGAGTTTAATGAGCTTCACATTATTGGGGAATAGTCAAATTTTGATAATTTTTTGATTTATCGTATAAAACATTTTATCTTTTTTAATCGTATTTTTGTTATAAAAATAGCTCGAATTATGAAAAAATATGTGTTTTTAGGGGTTTTTGGAGCACTTATTATGGGTTGCGCAACAAATCCAATTACGGGAAAACAAAATTTGAATTTTGTTTCGAATAGCGAATTATTTCCATCTTCTTTTCAGCAATACAGCCAGTTTTTAAATGAAAACAAAGTTATTACTGGAACTGCAGATGCAAAACTTGTTGAAACTGTAGGGTTTAAAATAAAGGCAGCTGCGGAGAGATACTTAAATTATTTAGGTCAGACACAATACTTAAAAGATTATCGCTGGGAATATAAATTGGTTGATAATAAAGAAGTAAATGCATGGTGCCTTCCAGGAGGCAAAATTGTGGTTTATTCTGGAATTCTGCCAATTACACAAAACGAATCAGGTTTGGCAACGGTAATGGGACATGAAGTTTCTCATGCTTTAGCAAATCACGGTGCGCAAAGAATGTCTGCGGCACAATTACAGCAAATAGGAGGTGCGGCTTTAGGAGCAGCAACTAGCGGAAAATCTGAAGCAACCCAGCAGATATTTGCACAAGCATACGGAATTGGTTCTGAGGTAGGAGTTATGCTTCCATTTAGCAGAAGCAATGAAAGTGAAGCTGATAAAATTGGTTTGACTTTGATGGCAATTGCAGGCTACAATCCAGATGATGCTGTAGCTTTTTGGAGCAGAATGGCGGCGAAATCAGGTGGTTCAGGAACTCCAGAATTCATGAGCACTCACCCTTCTGATGCTACAAGGATTGCAAATATTAAAGCTTTAATTCCCGAAGCAAAAGCAATTGCATTAAAAGTAGGAACTATTAAATAAAATATATTTTTAGGATATTCAGAAAAGCTATTCATTACGAATGGCTTTTTTGTTTATAATTTATTAATGAACGAATTAGATAATTTGTATTTGATTATCATAAAAAATGGATAAATTCGTAGCCTATTTAACAAACCATTTCTATGAAAAACCTACCAAAAGGAGATAAGAAGCTTTTAAATGCTTGGGCATTTTATGATTGGGCAAATTCAGTTTACACACTTACAATCGCTTCGGCAGTGTTTCCAATTTTTTATGAAGCGTTATTCAGCGATCGTGATCATTACATTGATGTTTTCGGTCTTCACCTAAAAAATTCAGCATTAATTAGTTTTATCACAGCGGCAGCCTTTTTGGTTGTATCTTTTATTTCTCCTTTATTATCGGGTATTGCCGATTATGTTGGTAACAAAAAATCCTTCATGAAATTTTTCTGTTATGTGGGAGCTTTGTCATGCATGGGATTGTATTGGTTTGATCTTGAAAATATTTATGTTGGACTAGCATTTTATTTCCTTGGATTATTAGGATACTGGGGAAGTTTGGTTTTTTATAATTCATATTTGCCAGATATCGCTTTTGAAGAACAGCAAGATAGAATTAGTGCAAAAGGATATTCTTTAGGATATATAGGAAGTGTTCTTTTGTTGGCTATCAATTTATGGATGATAATGGGAGCTGAAAATGATGCTGCAAGAATGGAAGCTATGCGTTATTCTTTTGTAATGGTAGGAGTATGGTGGATTTTATTTAGCCAGTACACTTATTATTATTTACCAAAAGGAAGTAAAGAAACAGGACAGAAACTAACAAAAGCTGTTGTGTTTAATGGTTTTAAAGAATTAAAAAAGGTTTGGGCATTATTACAGGAAAATATTCCTTTAAAGCGTTATTTAGGAGGTTTCTTTGTTTCCAGTATGGCGGTTCAAACTGTAATGCTTGTAGCGACCTATTTTGGAGCGCAGGAAATTCAGTGGTCTTCAAAAGAAGAAAGTACAATAGGTTTAATAATTTGCATTTTATTAATTCAGATTTTAGCTGTTTTTGGAGCACTTTTAACTTCTTATGCTTCTTCTAAATGGGGTAATATTCCAACTTTGATTTTTATTAATGCGATTTGGGCAGTTTTCTGTGCTTTAGCTTACTTTATAACATTGCCGACACACTTTTATGTTATGGCAACGGTTGTAGGATTTGTAATGGGAGGAATTCAAGCTTTATCACGATCTACATATTCTAAATTATTGCCAGAAACAGAAGATACAGCATCATTCTTTAGTTTTTATGACGTGGCTGAAAAGGTCGGAATTGTAATTGGAATGTGTGTTTACGGAATTATTGATCAGATTACAGGAAGTCCGCGCGCGGCTATTGTGATTTTGGCGATATTCTTTGTAACATCAATTTTCCTTTTAAGAAGAGTACATAAAAAAGACGTTTCAAATTAATTGAAACGTCTTTTGCAACAACCAATATCACGAATTGCAAGAATAGTTTGACTGATGATTTCTTTTGTATTCGTGATATTTATAATAATTAACCTTTTGTAATAGTTCCAGATCCAGAAACTTTTACATCTCTTTTTTCAGGATTTCCTATATATTTTATATTTCCAGAACCCGCAACTCTTGCTGTAATACTTTCATCACAAGTCACTTTGCTGTTTCCTGATCCAGAAACGTTAGCTTCTACAATTTTAGATTTTAAGCTCGAAGCGTCAATATCACCAGAACCAGAAAGTTTGGTTGTAAGCTTGGTTGCAGTCCCTTTTAAATGAATATTTCCGGAGCCGCTTACATGCAATTCTAAGTTATTAGTATCAACTGGAAGAGTTAAATTTCCTGAACCCGCTAATTTTACTGCTAGATTATCATTTTTAATGACATCTTTCGACTGAATATCTCCTGAGCCAGCTAAACTCAATTCTGAAATTTTCTCAAATGGAACGGTAACTTGAATTTTATTGCCTGAGCTTGTACGTATTTGAGTTCCTTTTTCAACATAAATTTTTAACGACTTATCTTCAACTTCTACTTTGATTGCAGATAATAAATTTTCTTCTCCTTTGATGGTGATTTTCCCTTCTTTGCCAGACACCAAGTCTACATCAAAGAAACCTGCTATTTTAACTCCATCATAATCTCCTGTGCTTCTAGTTTCAGAAACTACTTTTCCGTTTCCTTGAAGTTTGATTTTGTCTTGCGCATTGATATTGCTAATTGTGCAAAGTATAAATGCTAATAATAAAATTGATTTTTTCATTGTTTTGATTTTTAGATGATTATTTTTTTGTTAGCGAAATATTCCCGTAGTTGGAAGTAATATTGATTTTGTTCTGGCCTTTTTTCTTGTAGAAGCCTGCAATTCTCTTGCTGTTGCTTTTAATTTCAGTAACAGAAAGTTCTAAAGAATTATCATGTTTGATGTTTGTGTATTTTCCTGATATGTCAAAGTCAAAAGCGTAGTTTGGAACATAGCCAATTGTAACGTCAGTATATCCGGAGTTTATCGTAATATTTCCAGCTTTTTCGGTCACAGTTCCTATGCTGATTTTACTGTAATTGGTATCATAACTAAAATTGCTTGAGATTTCCCCAATAATAAAAGTCAAATAATTTCCAGAACCATTTAAAGAATTGATTTTTTGAAATTTAAGTGTTCCGTAGTTGCAATCTGCTTTAATGTTTTGGCCGTCATTTAAATTGACATCAGTATAGCTTGCATTTAGATTCAGGTTTCCAGAATCATTAATTTTAAGATTTGAATATCTCGCATCGATATTTCCTGCTTTTATATAGTCTATACTCGAATTTTGGCAGTACTGAATCGATATTTGATTATTAGATCCGCTTAATTTTCCTAAAGTAACTTTCCCGTATTTACAGTCTATATCTGTAGAAGATTCTGCATTCGGAATAGAAATATTACCGTATTTATTTGCTAGTTTAATCGTTCCGTTTTTTGGAATTTTAATAACATAGTTAATTTCAAAACTATTATTACTTCCTTTGCTTTTAATATTTGAACTTCCAAGCGTAGTTACTGCGGTTACCATACTTTTAAGAGCTGTGATATCCACATCTATGCTGTTTAAGCGTTCGTTTACCCAATTTTCGTTTGGGCCATTTACTTTTATGGTAATATCAAGATCAATTTTATCTTCATCCCAAGTAGTTACAGTAATATTACCATATTTATTGTCTACATCAATTCCTGCGTTTGAGTTTACGATATACGTTTTTTTTAATTGTTTTTTGTTTGGTGACAAAAGCGTCATCATTTGAAAATCCTAAAAAAGGAATCAAAAGAAATAAGATGAGTAAGTTATAGTGTTTTTTCATTAGAGGTGTTTTTTAGTTTTTCGTTGTCTTCAATTCTTTTCAGAACGGTTTGCAAAAAAGAAATACGCGTTTGAAGATTACTAATCATCGCATAAATAATTTGTTTGTTCTCGCCATTTTTTTGCAATTCATTTATGATTTTTTGATAATCAGCGTCAAAAGTTTTCATCTGCTTCATAGCGTCATTAATAATCTGCTGATTTTCTGGCGAATTTTTCTCTTTCAGTTTAACCAGTTCGTTGTCAATCAGAATGTTGAAAATAGAATCGGTGCGTTTAGTCTCTTTAGAAGCAAATTTGAATTCTTTTGGTTTTTCATTTTTATAAAAAATAGATATTCCAAGCATTAATACAATCGAAGCGGCAATAGCAGTCACGAACCAATATCTTTTCTTAGGCTCTTTTTTGTTTAATTTTTGAAGAAAATCCATTTGGTGATCCGGATTTAATTCCTGAATATCCCATTGGTTTTCAAATCTGTTGAATAATTCGTCTAAGTTGTCTTTTTCATTTTTCATAATTCCAATTCATTTTATATCTCTTCCAATTTTTTTCTCAAACTATCTTTTGCTCTGCTCAAGGTTGTTCTGCAATTTGCGTATGTGATGTTTAAAATTTCGCAGATTTCTTCTTGATCATAACCTTCTATATAAAAAAGCGTCAGCACCATTCTGTAATTATCTTTCAGCTGCAGAATTGTATCTAAGACTTGTTTTACTTTCAGAGAGTTTAAGTCAATATTATCAGAAATAATTCCGTCGTTTTCTTCAATTTTATAAAGCTGTTTACTTAAATCTTCTACTTGAAAAGAGTTGTTTTTCTTATAAAAATCGATGCTATAATTGATGATTATTTTTTTTAACCATGCTCCAAAAGCCACTTCTTGTTTATAGTCATTAATTTTTGTAAAAGCTTTTAAGAAACCTTCTTGCATGACGTCTTGTGCAAAATGTTCGTCTTTTACAATACGAAAAGCCACATTATACATCGCCTTACAATAGCGATTGTATATTTCAAACTGCGCTTTTTGGTTATTGTTTTTACAAAGCGCAATTAGTTCTTCGATATTTTGGTTGTTTATATTCAAGTAGTGGCTTTTGGTTTTTAATATAGACTTGGCTTTTTTTTGTTTGTTACAGTTTTGATAAAAAAATAAAAAATATTTTTTGATTTTACGTAATGCCGTAAGGTATAATACATTCGTTGCTATAATTTCACATAAAATTTTAATACCAAAAACAAATTCAATTATGAGAAAATTAAAAAGCTTTGTCCTAATGACATTATTTGTATCAACATCATTATTAACTTCATGTTCAAGTAATGATGATTTGAAAGAAGGCGATTCATCCATCACTAAAAATATAGAAATTATGAATTTTGCATCTCGCAAAAATATGCAAGATAAAATTGATGAAATAATTGCATTAAAAAATGAAAAGGAAATTATCGCATCAGCTGAATTTATTAAGAGTAATAAATATGTAAATAGTCAAGAACAAAAATTATCCGCAGATGAAATATTAATTGCTGAATTAAAAAAATATCATACAAATGTTCTTAATAATATATATGATTTGCGAGAGCAAATCGGATTTATTAGTATTCAAAGTATTGCTGATGAAATAAATTCTCTAAACTTAATCAATCCAGCAAAGGCTAATGAATTAAAAATAAAGTATAAGAGTCTTTTAACTGAATATCAACATTTGACGGTAACTATTTTTGATGAAAGACTAGCAAATGTTATTAATTTGAATGGAGAAGTAATCGTAAATGGAGAAAAAGATTTTTTAATTAAAAATTCACAAAATATTACAGGAAAATATTTAAGAGATGAATCAGTTAATAGTGGGGTAGCAGCTTCATCAGGTAATTTAACAATATATTATTCAGCTGGTAGAGAAGTTCATGAGAATGACTTAGGTTTTAAATTTTATAGATATTACACACAACTTTCAGCAATTGCTATTGTATATACAGGTTTTATTCCAACTTTTGTTCCTGTCCCTGTAACTTATAATGTAGATTCAGGTTCGCTTGCTGGCTTTGTGCAAGTTAATAGTAATCCGTTTAGTGATTACGCGTTTACTTATGATTATATTTCGGGATTTGGCCCTTCAGTTAGAAATACAGGAGGAAAATCCAATACCTTATACAAGCCAGCTGGAGGAAATCTTTCAGCAACTTTTATTACATCTTATACTACTTTAACTTGCAATCTAAAATATAATGAAATCCCGTAATGTTAATTTATAAAGATTTTAAAAGCCGAAATTAGTTTCGGCTTTTTTATGGTTTTACTTTTCTACTGCAAATATTCATGCCATTCTGAAATTTCAAAGCGTACAATTTTTGCTTTTGGCATAATGATTGTCTATTTTTATGCCCTATCTTGTAATTGAAAAACGAAACCTGTTTTCAGTAAAAACTTCAATAAGCTATACTCTTTTTACAGATAGTATTAAAAATTTAATGACAAAACGACTTATATTTTATTATGTCAAACCATAAAATACTTACTATTGACAATCTGTCACTTCAAGAATTTGACTCAGAGGCAGAATTAATTCCATTGTTGACACCAGAAGACGAGGAGGAAATGAATAATGAAGAACTTCCTATTTCGCTTCCAATTTTACCTTTACGAAATACGGTATTGTTTCCTGGGGTTGTTATCCCGATTTCTGCCGGAAGAGATAAGTCTATCAAACTAATTAATGATGCTAACGCAGGCGGAAAAATTATTGGTGTTGTATCTCAAATTAATGAGGAAGATGAAGATCCATCAAAAGATGATATTCATAAAGTAGGAACTGTAGCGCGTATTTTACGTGTACTTAAAATGCCTGACGGGAACGTTACGGTTATTCTTCAAGGGAAAAAACGCTTCGAAATTGACGAAATTGTTTTAGAAGAGCCGTACATGACAGCAACAATCAAAGAAGTTGCAGAAGAACGTCCAGACGAAAATGATACTGAATTTACAGCAATTTTAGACTCTGTAAAAGAATTGGCAATCCAGATTATTAAGGAAAGTCCAAATATTCCTTCTGAAGCTACTTTTGCAATTAAAAATATTGAAAGCCAATCGTTTTTGATAAACTTTGTTTCTTCAAACATGAATTTGTCTGTAAAAGAAAAACAAGGGCTTTTATCGATAAACGGATTAAAAGAACGCGCTTTAGAGACTTTACGTTATATGAATGTTGAGCTTCAAAAGTTAGAATTGAAGAATGATATTCAGTCAAAAGTTCGTTTTGATTTAGACCAGCAGCAAAGAGAATATTTCCTTCACCAGCAAATGAAAACCATTCAAGAAGAATTGGGAGGTGTTTCGCAGGAAGAAGAAATGGACGAAATGGGGCAGAAGGCGAAAACCAAAAAATGGGACGAAAAAACGCAGAAACATTTCGAAAAAGAATTGTCTAAAATGCGCCGTATGAATCCGCAGTCTCCAGATTTCGGAATTCAGCGTAATTATTTAGAGCTGTTTTTAGAATTGCCTTGGGGCGAATATTCTAAAGATAAATTTGATTTAAAACATGCACAGAAAGTTTTAGATAAAGATCATTTTGGTCTTGATGAAGTAAAGAAAAGAATGATTGAGCATTTGGCAGTTTTGAAATTGCGAAATGACATGAAATCGCCAATTATATGTTTAACAGGGCCTCCAGGAGTTGGTAAAACTTCTATCGGGCGTTCTGTGGCAGAAGCTTTGGGAAGAGAATATGTGCGTATTTCTTTAGGCGGTTTACGTGACGAAGCGGAAATTCGCGGTCATAGAAAAACGTATATTGGAGCGATGCCAGGACGTATCATTCAGAGCTTAAAAAAGGCAGGTACATCAAACCCTGTATTTATTTTGGACGAGATTGACAAACTATCAAGCGGCAATAGCGGCGATCCATCTTCAGCTTTATTGGAGGTTTTGGATCCTGAGCAAAACAATGCATTCTATGACAATTTCCTTGAAATGGGATATGATTTGTCTAAAGTAATGTTTATTGCTACTTCAAATAATATGTCTGCTATTCAGCCTGCTTTGCGTGACAGAATGGAAGTAATCAAAATGTCAGGCTACACCATTGAAGAAAAGGTTGAAATTGCTAAGAGACATTTGTTTCCAAAACAATTAGAAGCTCACGGTTTAACTGCAAAAGATTTAACTATTGGCAAAAAACAATTAGAAAAAATCATTGAAGGTTACACTAGAGAATCGGGTGTTCGTAACTTAGAAACTAAAATTGCTCAAGTTATCAGAAATGCGGCAAAATCGGTTGCAATGGAAGAGGAGTACAACAAAAAAGTTACAGATGAAGATATTGTAGCAATTTTGGGAGTGCCAAGATTGGAGCGTGATAAATACGAAAATAATGATGTAGCAGGTGTAGTAACAGGTTTAGCTTGGACAAGTGTTGGAGGAGATATTTTGTTTATCGAATCTTTAATTTCTGAGGGAAAAGGTTCATTGAGCATTACAGGAAACCTTGGAACTGTAATGAAAGAATCTGCTACAATTGCATTAGAATACATTAAGGCAAATGCGAAGAAATTAGGTATTAGTACAGAACTTTTCCAGAAATACAATATTCACTTGCACGTTCCAGAAGGAGCAACCCCAAAAGACGGACCAAGTGCTGGTATTGCAATGCTTACTTCATTAGTTTCTCTTTTAACTCAGAAAAAAGTAAAGAAAAGCTTGGCCATGACAGGCGAAATCACTCTTCGTGGAAAAGTGCTTCCAGTTGGTGGAATTAAAGAGAAAATCTTGGCAGCCAAAAGAGCTGGAATTAAAGAAATCATTCTTTGTCACGAAAACAAAAGCGATATAGATGAAATAAAAGCTGAATACTTAGAGGGATTGACTTTTCATTATGTTAAAGAAATGAGCGAAGTTTTAGCAGTTGCTTTGACTGATCAAAAAGTTAAAAATGCTAAAGAATTAAAGTAAATTTTAAAAACTTTAAATTGTCAAATTCCAAATTCCAATTTTCTCATTGGGATTTGGAATTTTTTTATTTGACTTTATTTTAAGTGTTATATAATTTTATATTTGCAGTTGCGTTATGCCATATAGGTGCGCCAAAAACAAATGCTTAAAAAAGTTGTTTTATTTTTTGTATTCTTAATTTGTTCGCATTCTTTCGGACAAGTTGGAGGCCGTTACACCTATCAATTTTTAAATCTAACCACTTCGCCAAGACAAGCTGCATTAGGAGGAGATGTTATTACGATATATGATGAAGATGTTAATCAAGCCATGTCGAATCCCGCACTTATAAATGCAGACATGGACAATCATTTGGCATTGAATTACGGAAGTTATTACGGCGAAGCTTCGTACGGAACGGCATCGTACGCCTATACTTATGATAGGCATGTGCAGACTTTTTATGCTGGCGTTACTTATGTAAACTACGGTACATTTGAAGGTTATGACGAAAATGGCCAGGCAACTTCAAATTTTACAGGAAGTGAAGGTGCTTTATCGCTTGGATATGCATACAATGTCCCATTTACAGACTTTTATATAGGAGCAAGTGCTAAACTGATAACTTCATCTCTTGAAAGCTATAATTCGATTGGTGGCGCTGTTGATTTGGGGTTTCTCTATGTAAATGAAATGAATGACCTGAATTTTGCTCTTGTGTTTAGAAATATGGGGACACAGTTTACTACTTACTCCGGAATTAAAGAAAATCTTCCATTTGAAATCGTAGCAGGAGTTTCGCAGGAACTAGAACATGTACCAATTCGTTGGCATCTTTCTTTAGAAAATTTACAGCAATGGAATATCTCTTTTTCGAATCCTAATCGAGGAGAAACCAATATCGACGGATCTACAAGTGCTGAGAAAGTCTCTTTTGTGAATAATGCTTTGAGACACGTAGCTTTTGGTGTGGAACTTTTTCCTAAAAAAGCATTCAATTTTCGTATAGGATATAATTTTAGAAGAGGCGAAGAGTTACGAATTGAAGAACAACGTAATTTTTCGGGTGTCTCATTAGGTTTTGGTTTAAGAATGAATAAGTTGAAATTTAACTATTCATATTCCAGATATACATTGGCGGCTAATACAAGTCTTTTTGGTTTGACCTTAAATTTTCAATAATTGCCCGAACTGTATTATCTAGTCTTTTTTACTGTTGTACAATAAAGTTTTTTATTTTATAATTGGTTTGATAAACAAATAATTTAGATGCTTTATATGAAAATAAAGATGGCTACATTTGCATTAGTTTTGGCTGTTTGTGACTTGAAGCAGTCTTTAATAGAATAAAAATTTAAAAATATAAAATTGAAAAAAATTACCATTGCCATCGACGGATTTTCATCTACAGGCAAAAGCACTCTTGCCAAACAATTAGCAAAAGAGCTGG
The DNA here is from genome assembly GCF_000278705.1 of Flavobacterium sp. F52. Lineage (NCBI taxonomy): Bacteria > Pseudomonadati > Bacteroidota > Flavobacteriia > Flavobacteriales > Flavobacteriaceae > Flavobacterium > Flavobacterium sp. F52. The sequence continues at coordinate 20,818 of NZ_AKZQ01000040.1, forward strand.
AATATGTCTATGTAGATACAGGAGCGATGTATCGTGCTGTTGCTTATTTTGCCATGCAACACAATCTGATTGGAGCTAATTTTTTTAAGAAAGAAGCTTTGATTGAAGCATTAGCCGATATTAAACTTGAATTTAGATTTAATACTGATTTAGGTTTTGCAGAAATGTATTTAAATGGTGAAAATGTAGAAAAGCAGATTAGAACTATTGAAGTTTCTAACTTTGTTAGTAAAGTAGCTGCCGTTTCGGAGGTTCGCGCCAAGTTAGTAGAACAGCAGCAGGAGATGGGTACAAATAAAGCTATTGTTATGGATGGTCGCGATATTGGAACTGTTGTTTTTCCTAATGCGGAACTTAAAATATTTATGACTGCAAGCGCTGAAACTCGTGCTCAGAGACGTTTTGATGAGTTACAGCAAAAAGGTGACAATGTCTCTTACGAAGAAGTTTTAAAAAATGTTGTAGAAAGAGATTATATGGATACGCATCGCGAAGATTCTCCTTTGGTAATTGCTGATGATGCGATAGAAATTGATAATTCTTACTTAAATAAAGAAGAGCAATTTGCAGCTGTTTTGGAATTAGTGAATGATGTTGTTAAAACGATTTAATTTTTTGTAGATATTATTTTTAATGGTAGTTTTACCGCTTCATTTTTTACTTTAAAGACAATTTCACTATATGGGAATTAAAAACAGGTTAATCTTTATGAGCTTTCTTCAATTTTTTGTTTGGGGAGCCTGGCTTATCACAATTGGAAATTATTGGTTTGGAACCAAAAATTGGGAAGGAACACAATTTGGTTTAGTATTTGGAACCATGGGAATTGCTTCTTTATTCATGCCTACTTTAACCGGAATTATTGCCGACAGATGGGTAAACGCTGAAAAGCTATATGGAATTCTCCATATTTTATACGCAGCTGTTTTATTTGGAATTGCACAAGTTACAACACCAGATACTTTTATTGTAGTAATGCTTTTGGCAATGTGCTGCTATATGCCTACGATTGCTTTGAGCAACTCTATTTCGTACACTTCACTTAAATTAAACAATAAAAACATCGTTAAAGATTTTCCGCCAATACGTGTTTGGGGAACAATTGGTTTTATTGTAGCGATGTGGATTACCAATTTAAGCGGAAGTAAAGCGACTGAATATCAGTTTTATATTGCTGGTATAGGCGCTTTAATTTTAGGATTGTACGCTTTTACTCTGCCAAAATGTGAACCGCAGCGTTTAATTAAAGAAAATGCAACTTGGATTGAAACTTTTGGTTTAGAGTCATTTAAACTTTTTGCTAACTACAAAATGGCATTGTTTTTCGTTTTTTCTATGTTTTTAGGAGGAGCGCTTCAATTAACAAATGCTTATGGAGATGTGTTTTTGGATGAATTCAAACATTTTCCAAAATATGCCGATTCTTTTGTAATTCAATATTCGACTATTATTATGTCGATTTCTCAAGTTTCTGAAACCTTATTTATTTTGGCAATTCCGTTTTTCTTAAGACGTTTCGGAATCAAACAAGTTATGCTGATCAGTATGTTGGCTTGGGTTTTACGTTTCGGATTATTTGCTTTTGGAGATCCTGTAAATGGCTTATGGATGATTATCCTTTCTTGTGTCGTTTACGGAATGGCTTTTGATTTCTTTAATATTTCAGGCTCTTTGTTTGTTGAAAGCAATACTGATTCTAAAATCCGTTCTTCTGCGCAAGGATTGTTTATGATGATGACCAATGGAGTAGGAGCGGTTTTAGGAAGTTTGACTTCTGGTTGGGCAATTGATCGTTTCTTTACAAAATCATTTGCTAATACTACAGAGCTAGCAGGATTTTTACAAACAGATGCTTCTAATGAAAAGATGGTAGAATTTGTAAAAAGCCAAGGAAATTCAATTTCTGCAGATGGTATTTTTTCAAATCCAGTTTTAATGAAAGACTGGCATACTATCTGGCTTTCGTTTGCACTTTATGCTTTGGTGATTGCAATTGCTTTTGCTGTTTTGTTTAAACACAAACATGATCCAAAAGAGATTGAGAATTTGAGTCATTAATATTAGAAATAATCTTTGTTGAATTTTAAAACTACAACAAAGATAGTTGCACATAGTAAGCCCGACAGGTTTTTAAAACCTGTCGGGTTTCGTTTTTAAGGTTCTTATGAAAACGAGACTTTCTAATCTAGCCCCGATAGAAGTGGAAATCCTTTTGTGTTTTGTTTCTTTAACGAGACACAAAAGATTGCAACGGATAGCGGGACTAAACGTCATAAAAACATCAAATCTTGTGCTTTTTAAATAAATGGCTGATAATCATATCGGTTTTGTTTTGTTAATTCAGAAAAATGTATTAATTTTGCAGTCCTTTTGGCAGAGAAGAGTTTCCATTAGGTATCAACCATTTATGTAAAACAACTTCTGTATTTTCTATCGCATAGAGAAACTCGAGAAAAACAGAATACAAATTTTTTTATCAGCATGTCTGAACAAACAAAATCACAAGAAGAGTTTTTAGCAAATTTTAACTGGCACAACTTCCAAGAAGGAATCGATGCAGTAGATGAGAAAAACTTGCAAGAGTTTGAAGAACTAGTATCAAAAACTTTCATCGCTACAGATCAAGAAGAAGTAGTTGAAGGAGTTGTAGTTAGAATTACAGATAGAGACGTTATCGTTGATATCAATGCTAAGTCTGAAGGTGTTATTTCTTTAAACGAATTTCGTTACAACCCAAACTTAAAAGTAGGTGACAAAGTAGAAGTATTAATCGACATCCGTGAGGATAAAACAGGTCAATTAGTATTATCTCACAGAAAAGCACGTACTATCAAATCTTGGGATAGAGTTATTGCAGCTAATGAAACTGGAGAAATCGTTAACGGTTTTGTTAAATGCAGAACTAAAGGAGGTATGATTGTTGACGTATTCGGAATCGAAGCGTTCTTACCTGGATCTCAAATTGACGTTAAGCCAATTAGAGACTACGATGTATATGTAAACAAAATGATGGAATTCAAAGTGGTAAAAATCAACCACGAATTCAAAAACGTAGTTGTATCTCATAAAGCTCTTATCGAGGCTGATATTGAAGTACAGAAAAAAGAGATCATCGGTCAATTACAAAAAGGACAAGTATTAGAAGGTGTTGTTAAAAACATTACTTCTTATGGTGTGTTCATTGACTTAGGTGGTGTTGACGGATTAATTCACATTACTGACCTTTCTTGGAGCAGAATCAACCACCCAAGTGAAGTTCTTGAATTAGACCAAAAATTAAACGTTGTAATCCTTGATTTCGATGATGAGAAAACAAGAATTCAATTAGGATTGAAACAATTAAACGCTCACCCTTGGGATGCTTTAGATGCTAACTTAACTGTTGGTGATAAAGTGAAAGGTAAAGTAGTTGTAATCGCTGATTACGGTGCATTTATCGAAGTTGCTGAAGGTGTTGAAGGTTTAATCCACGTTTCTGAAATGTCATGGTCAACTCACTTACGTTCTGCTCAGGACTTCGTGAAAGTTGGAGATGTTGTTGAAGCAGTTATCTTAACTCTAGACAGAGAAGATCGTAAGATGTCATTAGGTATCAAACAATTGACTCAAGATCCATGGACTGACATTACTTCTAAATACCCAGTAGGTTCTAAACATACAGGTATCGTTAGAAACTTTACAAACTTTGGTATTTTCGTAGAATTAGAAGAAGGAATTGATGGATTAATCTACATCTCTGACTTATCTTGGACTAAGAAAATTAAACACCCATCTGAGTTTGTAAACGTTGGAGAAAAACTTGATGTTGTAGTATTAGAATTAGATGTTGAAGGACGTAAATTATCTTTAGGTCACAAACAAACTACTGCTAATCCTTGGGATCAATACGAAGATTCTTTCGCTGTAGGAACTATCCACACAGGTGAGATTTCTGAAATCGTTGACAAAGGAGCTACTGTAGAATTCGGAGATGATATCGTTGCTTTCATTCCTACTCGTCACCTTGAAAAAGAAGACGGAAAGAAATTGAAAAAAGGTGATACAGCTGATTTCAAAGTAATCGAGTTCAACAAAGAATTCAAAAGAGTTGTTGCTTCTCACACTGCTATCTTCAGAGAAGAAGAAGAGAAAAACGTGAAAGCTGCTGCTGAAACTACTGCATCTGCATCTACAAACGCACCAGCTGCGACTTTAGGTGATAACAATGATGTATTAGCTGCTTTAAAAGCTAAAATGGAAAAAACTGAGAAAAAATAATTCTTAGCTTTTTTATAAATAGAAAGTCCCACAGCAATGTGGGACTTTTTTTGTTTCAGTTGTTTGTCGATTGTCAGTTCGAGCGGAGTCGAGAACTTTTTTGAAAACAATACTTATTATTAATTTGAAGCTATTAATTTTGATTCTTCTGGGGTAAATTCTGGAACAATATAATATGATGTTATTCCATTTATTTTCATTTCATCCAAAATATCTACCAAATTACCATAATTTGATTTTTTAGTAGGTTTAATAATGACTACTAGATCTCGTTTTAATTTATTAGAATCAGAAGTATAACTTTTTAAAGACTCGATTCTAGCGTTAAGTTCTTTTCGAATTCCATTTTTACCATATGCAACAGTTTTAGGCTTTTTAATTGGATTCGCTATAATTCCGATATAATAAATTAATTTGTTGTTTTCGCCTAGTATTACTGTAATCGATCTATCTTCACCATCATGACGAGACGGACAGTCGCAACAACCTCTATCTTGTCCTGTATCGTATTTCATTTCTTTAGGTTTTGACAATTCCCCTACAACCATAAAAAATATAATCAGTAAAAAAGAAACACTGACCATTGCTGTTAAATCAACTTTTGAATTTAACTTTCTGCTTCTGACTTTTTGTGGTAAATTTTTCATATGCTTTTTGATTAAGAAATAATCTGTATTAATTAGAGGCTAGTAATTTTGATTCTTCGGCAGTAAAATCGTCAACTATTGAATAGGTTTCAATATTGGCAACTTTCATTAGATCGAGTATGTTTACTAAATTACCGTAGTTTGATTTTTTACTCGGCTTTATTATTACAATTACACCATTCATTGGTTTTCCTACTGAAATCATATAATCATGAACTTCTTTCTTTTTACGGAATACTTCTTGGTTGATTGCATTTTTCCCAGATTTAAATTTCTTTGGCGTTTCCATGGGGAATTCTAATATTCCAGAATAAGTTATTATTTTATCGTTTTTGTCTAATAATATGGTATAGACCCGATTAGCTTTGATACATGCATAACCCCATCTACATACGTCTTTTTCAGGTAAAGCGAGATCCATTGTTTTTGATTTCGATAATTCCCCAACAACCATAAAAAAGATAATCAACAAGAATGAAACACTAACCATTGCCGTCAAATCCACTCTTGAATTTAACTTTCTGCTTCTGACTTTTTGAGGTAGATTTTTCATAGACTTTATATTTAATTTGAGGCTAGTAATTTTGATTCTTCTGCTGTAAAATCATCAACTATTGAATAGGTTTCAATTTTAGCAATTTTCATTTCATCTACTATATTTACTAAACTGCCATAGTTCGAGTGCTTACTCGGTTTTATAATAACGACAACACCGCTCATTGGTCTTCCTTCAGAGGTCATATAATCTTGTATTTCTTTCTTTTTGCGGAACACCTCTTGTCTTATCTCATTTTTTTGAAATCTAAACTCTTTTGGTTTTTCCAGTGGAAATTCTAACAAACCTGAGTAAGTAATCATTTTTCCGTTTTTATCTAGCAGTATTGTAAATAGTTGATCAGCTTTGACACATCCAATATTTTCTAGACATGCATATTTCTCTGGTAAATAAAAATTCATTTTTGAAGGCTTTGATAATTCGTTAACAACCATAAAAAATGAAATAAGTAAAAAAGAAATGCTGACCATTGCTGTTAAATCAACTCCTGAATTTAATTTTCTATCTCTGAATTTTTGAGCCAAATTTTTCATAATTGATGATTTTTGTTTTTAAATTTAACAATAAAATAAATGTAAAAATTAAATATTTTTAATTTTTTTAAGGAAATATTAAATTAAGCTAATACCCTATTTTACTGGTAATTTAAAAGAGAAGCTACACTTTTTTGCATAAGATTAGTTTCATGTGAAAACCAAAACAAGTTTATAACCGTAAATGAGCTTATAACTTAAAATCATTTCAATATGAAAACTAGAAAATTTTTAGCCCTTGCAGTTTTAGCTTTAGGATTTGCATTTACATCAAATGCACAAAAATCAGTGATGGTTGGTGGTGCAGCTATGTATCCAAACAAAAATATTATTGAAAATGCTGTAAATTCAAAAGATCATACAACATTGGTTGCAGCTGTTAAATCCGCCGATTTAGTTGAGACTTTAAAAGGAAAAGGCCCTTTTACTGTTTTTGCTCCTACAAACGAAGCTTTTGATAAATTGCCAAAAGGAACCGTAGAAACATTATTAAAACCAGAGAATAAAAAGCAACTTCAAAACATTTTGACTTATCATGTTGCTGCTGGAAAATGGAATGCTTCTGATATTGCAAAAGCAATAAAAGAAGGTAAAGGAAAAGCAACTATAAAAGCGGTAAATGGTGGAACGCTGACAGCTTGGATGAAAGGGAAAGACTTATACATTACGGATGAAAATGGTAATAAAGCAAAAGTTACTATCGCAGATGTAAATCAATCAAATGGAGTAATTCACGTTGTTGATGCAGTACTGCTTCCTAAAAAATAATAGTTTCAAATTCCAACTTAAAAATTCCAAATTCCAAGCATATTGGAATTTGGAATTTTTACTTTAAGATTTTTTGAAATTATTTTTTAGCAGTCAAAGTGCTTCCTGCCGAAGCGATAACAACACAAATTACAGCTAGAATTTCATAAAGATTCAAACTTTCATTAAGAAAAATAAAAGCACAGATAGAAGCGGCAGCTGGTTCTAAACTCATCAAAATGCTAAAAGTGCGCGGAGGAAGTTTCCCTAAAGCTTTCATTTCTAAGGTAAACGGAATTGCGCTTGATAATAGGGCTAGAGCAACACCCATTCCGAATAATTTTGGTGTTAGATTGCTTAATCCGCTGTCTAAAAGTCCAAAGGGTAAAACTAAAAGCGCCGCAAAAAGCATTCCTGTCGTTACTGCATAACCGTCGTTCATTATTCTTGAAATTCTGCCTCCTAAAACAATATATCCGCTCCAAAAAGCTCCTGCCAAGAGAGCACATATAATTCCGATTGGATCTAAACGATCATTTGTCCAAGGCGCAATTAATAAGATGCCAATTGCCGCAAGTAAAACCCAACAATAATCTACTAGACGTTTTGAACCTGCAATTGCAAGTAATAATGGTCCAACAAATTCTAAAGTTACCGCTAGACCAATTGGAATTCTTTCTATTGCAATGTAAAAAATTAAATTCATAGCGCCTAGAGACAAGCCATATGGAATTACAATTTTCCACTGTTGTGAGGTTATTGCTTTTAGATTGGGTCTGTATGCCAATAATAAAATTAATGCCGAAACGCCAATACGTATAGATGCCGTACCAGCTGCGCCAATTGTTGGGAAAAGTGTTTTTGCAATTGCTGCGCCACATTGCACACTGATAATCGCTAATAATACTGCTGGAACAGGAGGAAGGCTGATTTCTCTGTTTTTCATAAAAAGTGTGACAGAAATTAAAAAAGCTATTTCTGTCTTATAAATAAAACGTATTCTAAATTAATTGCCTAATGCTCTTTTGGTAACATAGGCGCGATAACCAATAATTGCCATTTGCCATTTCTTTGCTTTCGAAATATCCAGACCTTGTTTGGTAAAGCTTGGCAAAAGTAGTTTATTTAGTTTGGCTAATAATTTATACATAGTAGATTTGTTTCGCCAAAGATATAAAAAAAAGACTTTGTGTTTGAAGCAAAGTCTTTTGGCAGTAAAATGAAATGAGTATTTAAAATCTGAGAATCAGATCGTCTCTATGAGTTCTGAAGTTTTTATTGGAATTTTAATAAAGAAAAACCAATGCTTTGAAACACTGGTTTTTTCTTATTTTAAAATGAGCGACTAGGCTTTTTTGTTTTGTTTTTCCATTTCTTTCATGTTCTTTTCATGCTGTTTCATCTCTTTTTCATGTTGCTTCATGTTTTTAGCATGCTGCTTCATATTTTCTTTATGCTGTTTCATATCAAGCTCATACTGTTTCATGTCTTGTTCATATTGCTTCATACTATTTTCGTAGTCTTTAGAATCGTCTCCAAAGCTAAATTTAAAATCATAGTTGAATTTTTCCATTTGAGCATTGAACTTTTCCATTGCAATCTCATATTTAGCCATTTCTTTCTCATAAATTGCTTCGCGTTTAGACATGATTTCGCTGACAGCATCTCCGTAAGCAGACATAGCATCAATGTTTGGTTGGAAATTCTCCATTTTCTTTTCAAATTCTTCCATTTCTTTTTCAAACTTCTGCATCGCTACTTTGTCTTTTGGATTTCTAGGAGCAACCGGAGGTTTTGGCATTTTTGACATGTCAACTGCAGGCGCAGGAGGCAGTGGTCCAGAAGGAAATGCTGGAGGTGTTGGAGGTGTTGGAGGTACTGGAGCAGCGATATCTGACTCTCCGTGATTTCTAACAATAATTCTTTCATTTCTTATTGTTATTGGCATTCTAAGGTTTCTATCTGTATTAATATTGATTGATTTTGCTCCATTTTCATCTGTTCCAATTGCTAATTCGCAATCTTTTATAGCTTCATCTCCGTCAATTTTGATGGTTTGTTTTTTACCAGAATCCGATTTTACTTTGATTTGAATCGCAGTTAGTTCTTCTTTGGTATTTCTTTTTACATCTGAAATTTCAACATCAAGATTATGGTTTGCTTTTAACTTTCCAGGAAGCTCGTTTAATTCCTTGTCAGTTGTATTTTTTGTTATTTTGATAGTTTCATCAGAATCTTTAACAGTATCTCTTTTCACAACTGCAACTTCATCTTGTTTCTTTTCTTGGGCAATAGTTCTTATTTGAAATAAAAGAACAAATGCTCCAAGGGCGGGAATTACTGCTGAATATTTCCAATAATTCCTTTTTTTTGATTGATTTTTGTTTAACATGACAATTCGTTTTTTGATTAATGATTGATAAAAATGATTGGTGATTGCAACACAAGTATCGTGTGTTGTTATTTTTAAAAGCGTGTACTGATAAGCTTTTTTGTCTGCAATTTTTTTAGAAGCTTCGCTGTCTGCAATAAATTCAAGATTTTGTAAAATTGCTTTTTTATAAAGCCAAACAATTGGATTAAACCAAAATAGCATACAGAAAATTCTAGAGATCAAAACATCAACAGTATGTTTTTGATCGCTGTGCACTTTTTCATGTTCTAGAATATTCTCTAATTCTGCAGCTGTATATAGTGATGAGTTATATACAATGTAGTCAAAATAGGAGAAGGGAGCAATATTTTCATCCACATCAATGAATTTAAAATCATTTTGCTGTTCTATTTTTCTTCCTTTCAAAACAGAGTGTAAACTATAAAAATCAAGAGCAAATTTGATTAGAAATGCCAAGAAGCCAATCCCGTAAACTACAGCTAAGATTAAACTCCAGTTGATTTCAAAATCTTCCTCCTCAACAACTGTAACGGTTGTCGGTTTGTATTGAGGTGTGTAAACAATAGCATCTTGACTTGAAGTTGGAATATTTTTTACAGCATTTTCAGTAGTTGTAATAATTGGAGTGGGAGCAATCGCAGGCGGTGCTTCAACCCAAATCACTTTGGTGTATACTACAAAAGGCAGTACAACAGAGGTAATCAAACCAGCAATTAAAAACCAGCGGCTACTGTTGAAAAAAGTTTCTTTGCGAAGTAAAAAAATGTAAGCAAAATAAAACATTGCTAATAACCCGCTTGACTTAAGGATAAAAATGAAAAGTGCTTCCATACTATTTTGATTATTTACCTTCTTTTGGATTTTCGATCATATCTAAGATTTCACGCAGTTCATCTGCCGAAATTTTTTCTTCTTTGGCAAAAAATGAAACCATGCTTTTATAAGAACTATTAAAATAATTGTCAATAGCTGTGCTCATAAAACCTTTTCGATAATCTTCTATACTTACAGCTGGATAATACTGATGCGTATTTCCAAAAGCATTGTGTGCGACATACCCTTTTTCTTCCAAATTACGGACAATGGTAGATAAAGTGTTGTAATGCGGCTGATCTTCTAAAATCTCTGCTTGAATTTCTTTTACAAAAGCCTTTTTCAGCTTCCATAAAATATGCATAATTTCTTCTTCTTTATTGGTTAATTTTTGCATTTCTTTTCTATTTAAAATTAGAAACGTTTTATTTTTTAGTTTCGATTTGGATTACTCCATTTGAACCTTTATCACCATATTCGACAACTGCTTCTGTTCCTTTAAAAACATGTACCGACAAAATATCATTAGATTTAATGCTATTATAATCAAAGTCCGAAGGCATTTCTTCTCCGTCAACAATTATAAGCGGACTAGATGTTTTAGCATTCTTTTTTGTACCGTTTGAAATGGCAACTGCCGTACCTGTGTTAGTCGTAATAACTTTAGTGCCGTTGTCTTTGTTTATTATTACAGTAGTGCTAATATTTGTATTAGTATCACTGTTAGTTTTTGTACTAGTAATAGAATTAGTGTTAACATGGGTTTCTGTATTAGTAGTTATAGTTTTAATTTCCGGATTTTTATTGGCTTTGCCATTCATAGAAACTTTTTTGCTGACAGTAATTTTTTCATCAGTAGTCTGAATGCCTGCTTTTTTCTTTCCATTTTTGTCTGTTATGACAATTATTCCGAAATCTTTGATAGTTTTATCTCCTCCAGTTTGTATAGATTGAGATTTCTCACTTCCATTAATTATGTCAACTTTAATTGAGGTTAATTCGTTTTCTGAGTTTCTTTTGATTTGAGAAACTTCAAAATTAATGTTGTGCAATTTTTTTAATTTTTCTTTTATCTCTGTTAGCTGTGCATCGGTTGAGTTTTTTAAGATTTTGTACACATCTACAGACTCAATTTCTGTTGAAGCTACTTTTGCGTTCGGTTGCCTTTCTTTTGCAACTACCTCAATCTGAAATAATAATACAAATGCAACAAGAGCAGGAATTACAGCGTAATACTTCCAATAATTCCTTCTTTTTGATTGATTTTTGTTTAACATGACGATTCGTTTTTTGATTAATGATTGATAAAAATGATTGGTGATTGCAACACAATTTTCGTGTGTTGTTATTTTTAAAAGTGTGTACTGATATGCTTTTTTATCTTGAAGTTTTTTTGCCGCTTCGCTGTCGGCGATAAACTCCAGATTTTGCAGTATTGCTTTTTTATAAAGCCAGACAATCGGATTGAACCAGAAAATAATGCTGAATATTCTTGAAATTAATACATCTAACGTGTGATTTTGATCGCTGTGCACTTTTTCGTGTTCAAGAATACTCTCTAATTCTGAAGGTGTGTACAGTGATGAGTTGTACACGATATATTCAAAATAGGAGAAAGGAGCAATGTTTTCGTTTATATCTATGAACTTGAAATCGGCCTGCTGTTGGATTTTTTTTCCTTTAATAATCGAATTTAAACTGTAAAAGTCAATTGCTAATTTTATTAAGAATATCAAAAGACCAATGGCGTAAAGGCAAAGTATGAAATAATTCCAGTTAAAATTTGAAGATTCTTCTTGATATGCGTTTGATACAATATTATGAAAATCGGTATTAAACTTGGGAACAGCATTTATCCATATCACCTTTGTGTAAGTCAACAATGGTAGAATTGCCGATACAATTAAGCCAGACAAAAGAAACCATCTGTTGCTGTTAAAAAATGTTTCTTTGCGCAGTAAGAAAAAATAAGCGCAATAAAAAAGAAGCATTAAACTGCTGGATTTGGCGATATAAATAAAAAGTGCTTCCATAATCTGAATTAGTTATCTTCTTTTTTATTTTCGATCATCGATAAAATTTCACGCAATTCATCAGCTGAAATTTTTTCTTCTTTAGCAAAAAAGGAAACCATGCTTTTATAAGAACTATTAAAGTAATTATCGATTGCGGTTTTCATAAATCCTTTTCTGTAATCTTCAATCGGCACAATCGGAAAGTATTGATGTGTATTTCCGAAGGCATTGTGTCCAACATATCCTTTTTCTTCCAAATTACGCACAATAGTAGACAAGGTGTTATAATGCGGTTGGTCCTCAGTAATTTCGGCTTGAATTTCTTTTACAAAAGCTTTTTTCAGCTTCCATAAAATCATCATAATTTCTTCTTCTTTATTTGTTAACTTCTGCATCTTCTCTAATTTTAATTCAAACCTACAACTATTTTTTTAGTTGCACAACTATAAAAATAGTTATTTAACTAAAAATTAAGTTTGATTTCGATTTTGAGCGCAGAAAAGCTATTCAAATTTAATGGTAATAAATTGAATTCTAAGGTTTTAAAAAGTTAAAAATGTTTACGAAGCTTTTTCGTTGATCAAAGCATTTTTAATCCAAATGCAGCAGCCAGTTGCAACAACTCCAATGCAGGCCATAAAAAGCCAATTGATTTGGTAGCCACATCGGGTAATAATCTCAAAGCCAAGTTTAGAACTTACAATATGAGCAAGACTAAAACTCATGGTATATAGCGCCATATAGCGTCCTTCTTGTCCGCGTGGCGCACGGCTCAGTGCAAATGCATTGGAAAACGGAAAAGTAAGCACTTCACCAATAGAAATGCAAATCATGCTGACAACCAATATTCCTGCCCAGAAATTAATAAGAAGCAAAAAGAAACTGGATGCCATTACAAAAGATCCCACTATTATAATTCGGATTTTAGGAAAAGCTTTTCGTTCTAAAAATCCAACCGTTGGCATTTCAAGAGAGAAGATTAAAAGTCCATTTAAAGTCATTAAAAGACCTGTTTGGAATTCGCTTAAGCCAAATTTTTCATTATGATATAAAGGAAGTGTTGTAAAAAGCTGGAAGAAAATCATAGCCGTGATAAAACTTACAAATAAGAAGACCCAGAAAATTTTATCATGAAAAACCGATTTTACATCAGAAGCACTTTCTGTTTTATCGTCATGAGTGGCTTTTTTCTTTTCTTTTACCAATAAAGCAAAAATCGAGATCGAAATAATACACGAAGCCCCATCAACCCAGAAAAGGCCAGAATATCCCATTCCCATAATAATTAAACCTCCAAGTGCTGGACCAGCAGCAAAACCTAAATTTACGGCAAGACGAACCAATGTCAATGCACGAGTTCTATTTTCTGGTTTAGCATAAGCTCCAAGAGACACAAACATCGCAGGGCGAAACATGTCTGCAATGGTCATAAGAACAAACATCGCAGCGCAAAGTGCCCAGAAAGTAGTAATATATTGTACAAAGAAAAGAGAAACCCCACTGGTAAATAAACTAAAAATCATGATTTTATAGAATCCTATTTTATCTGATAGTTTACCTCCAAGCCAAGAACCAAGCATTGATCCAAAACCAAATGCGACCATAATCCATCCGACTTGATTGTATGTAAAATGAAGATCTTCTTTTAAATATTTTGATAAAAAAGGAAGAACCATTGTCCCCGCGCGGTTGATAAAAGTGATTATGGCAAGAATCCAAACTTCTCTGGTAAAACCTCGAAAGTTGTTGATGTAGTGGGTTAGGGCGTTTTTAAGCATTTTGTGTGATAGATTATCGTCACAAAGTTAGGAAACTTTGTCTCGTTAAGTGGTTGTTGTTTTGTTACTTTTGAACTATTTTTGCAGAAAATTTCTAAGATGAAAACTATAAATGCCCTAGCTTTATTGTTGGTTTTTAATTTTGGCTTTGCACAAAAAAAGTTTAGTAAAACTGATGTTGAAAAGTTTCAAAAGAAAATCAACTCCGAATATGCTGATCCTAAGACAAGTCCGTTGATGGCTGAAGATCTAAAAACTTTTAAAAGCTTAGATTTTTTTCCTATTTCTGAAACTTATTTTGTTAACGCAACTTTGGTAAAAGCCAAAGGAGGAAAAGTTTTTGAAATGAAAACTTCTGGAACTCGTACTCCTAAATATATAAAATATGGAACTTTAAACTTTAAAATCAATGGCAAACCGTTTCAGCTTGCTGTTTATCAAAGTTTAGATCTTATTGTACAGGAAAAATATAAAAATCATTTGTTTTTGCCTTTTTCAGATTTAACAACGGGCAAAGAAAGTTACATCGGCGGACGTTATATTGATTTAGAAATTCCGAAGGGAAATACTATAGCGGTCGATTTCAATCAAGCTTATAATCCATATTGCGCTTATAACTACAAGTATTCTTGTCCGCTTGTGCCACAGGAGAATGATTTAAAAATTGCAATCAAAGCTGGGGTAAAGACTTTTCATTAATGAAATATTTTAATCTTCATACGCATCAATTTACCAATCAATCGGATGTTTTAGAATTGGTTAATCAATATCCAAAAGATTTTGATGCGTCAATTCCATTTTATTCGATAGGAATTCATCCGTGGTATATTGAGGAAACTCGACTTCATGAAGATTTAAAGATTATTGAAGAAAAACTGCAAACCCAAAATTGTCTGGCAATTGGAGAATGCGGTTTAGATAAAAGAATTGAAGTACCGTTTGATTTACAGATTTCTGTTTTTGAAAAGCAATTGGAATTAGCAGAAAAATTTAAAAAGCCTGTAGTGATTCATTGCGTGGCTGCTTTTCAGGAAGTGATGGCGATTAAGAAAAGATTGAAAATTTCAGTTCCAATGATTATCCATGGTTTTTCAAAAAATAGTCAGCTTGCAGAACAATTAATTACTGCCGGATTTTATCTTTCATTTGGAAAACATTTAGTGAAAAATCCAGATTTGAAATCGGTTTTTCAAAATGTCCCAAATGATCGTTTTTTCTTAGAAACAGATACTATTGAAGAATCAATTAAGCAAGTTTACGAATTAGCTTCTAAATATAAAGAGTTTGATTTAAAAGAATTAGAAAGTGTTATTTCAAGTAATTATAGAAGTGCGTTTGAACAATAAAAAGTAAAAAGGTATTTATGTTCAAAGTTTGTCACCCTGAGCGAAGTCTAAGGGCGCTCCAATTGGAAAGAGGTTTCGACTTCGCTCAGCGTGACAGCCGATGAAACTCGAAACTTGAAACATTAAACTTGAAACAAAAAGAATAAAAACAACAAAAAAGAATATATGGCAGAATGGACAGAAAGAGCTGAGCTTTTGTTTACTAAAGAAGGATTAGAAAATTTACAAAAATCTAATGTTTTAGTCGTAGGACTAGGAGGAGTTGGATCTTTTGCAGCTGAATTTTTAGCAAGAGCGGGAGTAGGAAACATGACAATTGTAGACGGAGACGTTGTGGATATAACCAATATTAACCGTCAATTACCAGCATTACATTCAACAGTTGGTCAGCCAAAAATCAAAATTGTAGGAGATCGTTTAATGGATATTAATCCAGAATTAAATTTGACACGTGTTCAGGAATTTCTTTCTCCAGAACGTGCTTTTGAAATTGTTTCTCCAGAATTTGATTATGTTTTAGACTGCATTGACAGTATTACTCCAAAATTAAATCTGATAATTGCTGCAAAACGCAAAAGAGTAAAAATCATTAGCAGTATGGGTGCTGGCGGAAAAATGTTGGCTTCAAAAGTAAAAGTAAGTGATATTTCAAAAACGATCAATTGCTACTTTTCAAAAACAATTCGTAAGCGTTTAAAAGAAGCAAAAATCAATAAATTGAAAGTAGTTTTCTCTTCTGAAATCCAAGACGAAAAAAGTTTAAAATTAACAGACGGTAAAAACTTCAAAAAATCGTTTTACGGAACAAATAGCTATATGCCAGGATTATTTGGCTTGCACGCTGCAGAAACGGTGATTAGACATTTGCTTAAAAAGTAAGGTTCTAAGATGCTGAGATTCTAAGTTGCTAAGTTTTTTCTACTGAAACGCTGAATCTTAATTCTTTGAACTTATAAATAAAACGTAAAGGAACTTTGACAAAGTTAAACACACAACGAGAGAAACCTTAGAATCTTAGCGTCTCAGAATCTCAGAAACTTAAAAAAAAATGATTAAAACAGTAATTTTTGATATGGACGGCGTAATCGTTGACACAGAACCCGTTCATCGTTATGCTTATTATTTGCAATTTTCAGAATTGAATATCGAAGTTCCTGAAGAAATGTACACTACATTTACAGGATTTTCTACTCGAAATACATTCCAGACTTTAAAAAGCTATTTTCCAACTGTAGAGCAGGAGGTTGAAGATTTGATTCAGAGAAAAAGAACTATTTTTAATAATGCTTTTGATACTAAGGAAGATTTACATCTTTTGGATGGTGTTGAGGATTTGATTAAAGATTTGTACCACAACGGAATACAGTTAATTTTAGCTTCTTCGGCTTCGAAAGTTACTATCGATCGCGTTTTTACTAGATTTAATCTTCATCAATATTTTACACATATTGTAAGCGGTGAAGATTTTCCACAATCAAAACCAGATCCAGCGATATTTATTCACGCAGCTTCATTGTCGATTGCTCCAAAAGAAGAATGCATTATTATTGAAGATAGCACAAACGGAGTAAAAGCAGCAAAAGGCGCAGGGATTTATTGTGTAGGCTACAAAAGCGAACATTCACATCTTCAGGATTTATCTGAAGCAGATTTGGTTATAGATCATTTTAACGAATTAAATGCTGAAAAAATATCACAGCTTAAAGCTTGAATTATATAAAATTTAACATTTCTTAGCTGATTGAATTTGTAAATTTGAATAAAATAAAAACTTAAAATAATGAAGAAACTACTTATTGCTTTAGCCCTGATTATCGCTCCATTAGCATCAGAAGCACAAGTAAAAACTCCGCAGGCAAGTCCAAAAGGATATATTAAACAAACTGTTGGTTTAACCGATGTTGAAGTTACGTATTCAAGACCGGGAGCAAGAGGAAGAGCCGTGTTCGGGAATTTAGTTCCGTTTGGGAAACTGTGGAGAACAGGAGCAAACGAAAATACAATCATAAACTTTAGCGATGATGTTGTAATTGACGGAAAAACGCTAAAGAAAGGAAAATATGCAATTTATACAGTTCCTAGAATCGAAAGCTGGGATATCATTTTTTATCTTTCAACAGATAACTGGGGATTGCCAGAAAATTGGAGTGATGCTTATGTAGCTTTGAAAACTACAGTAAAAGAAGAGGCGTTGCCAACTCCTGTTGAAACATTTACAATCGGAATTAACGGTTTAGATCCAAATTTTGGTTATTTAGATATTTCTTGGGAAAACTCTCATGTGGCTTTAAAATTTGAAGTTCCAACTGCAAAAATCGCTACAGCAAGTATAGACAAAGCTTTGGCTGGTCCAACTTGGAATGATTATTTTGCCGCTTCTCAATATTTATTCCAGTCAAACGGAAATATCGAAACAGCTAGAACTTATGTTGACAAAGCGCTTGATATGAGTTCGGATAAACCATATTATGTGTCAAGATTAAAATCATTGATTCAAGCAAAACAAGGTGATAAAAAAGGCGCAATCGAAACTGCAAAGGCTTCTTTGGCATCTGCTGAAGCTGCAAACAATGCAGATTACGTTAAATTGAACAAAGATAGTATCGCTGAGTGGAGCAGATAATAATTCAAAAGAATTATTAAATTCCAATTATAAAAATTACAAATTCCAAGACTTTAGGGTTTTGGAATTTTTTTTGAAATAAATATAGACAGACTTGTCTGTATATTTAAATTTTTATTACATTTGCAACTGTTTAGCTCTAGTTTAGAGCGATATATGAAAGTAATACATTTTAAGATGCAACCTAAAGAACGAATTTTAGAAAAAACTTTTACTTTATTTCATAAGCAAGGCTATAATGCTACAGGAATAAATCAAATTATTGAAGAAGCAAAAGTGGCTAAAGCCAGTTTTTATCAGCACTTTAAATCTAAAGAAGATTTATGCGTAGCTTTTCTAGAGCAACGCCATTCTTTTTGGTTTAACGAATTGTTGAAATTTACTTCAAATGTTGAAGATTCTAACTTGAAGGTTATTGCATCATTTGATTTTTTGATCTACATGAATAAAAAGGAAAATTTTAGAGGATGCAGTTTTCTAAATATACTATCAGAGATTCCTTCTGATAATATTAAGATACTGAACGTTATTCAAAGCCATAAGAGTGATTTGCGAGTTTATTTTAAAGATATTTTAAAAGATGATTTGTTAGCAGATCACATCTATTTATTATTTGAAAGCTGTATAATCGAAAGTCAGTTGTTTAAATCAAATCAGTTAATCGAACAATCAAAAAAGATAATTCAAACTTTAATTTTAAAATAATGGAACAGAAATTACCATTGCCTCCTTTCTCTTTAGAAACGGCAATAGAAAAAATTCAATTAGCAGAAGATGCATGGAACAGCCAAGATCCTGAAAGAGTTTCAAAAGCGTACACGGTAGACAGCGAATGGAGAAACAGGGACAAATTTGTAAATGGTCGTGATGAAATCATTCTTTTTTTGACTGAAAAATGGAAAAAAGAAAGAAACTACAAATTGAAAAAGGAATATTGGGCTCATACCGAAAACAGAATTGCAGTGCGATTTGAGTACGAATACCAAGATATTGATGGAAATTGGTTTAGAGCTTACGGAAATGAAAACTGGGAGTTTGACGCAAACGGTTTAATGCAGAAAAGATATGCTAGTATAAACGATCTTCAGATTTCTGAACAAGACAGAAAGTTTAAATAATACGAAACTAAATTAATTCATACTAGGCGGTTCAGGAATTTTTATTTTTTGCTTGATTTTCTTTACAATCAAAAGATAAAAAGTAATGCCGCCTAAAATGATCAATAAAGCAATTTGAAGTTGGCCTAAACTATTATTTCTGCTGTACATCGCATTCGCAGCTGCAAGTTTAGCTTTTCCTTCTTCGATCTGAATTTGAGAAAGGGATTCAAGCGTTTTTAGAGCTTCTGCGCTTGAAATGGCAATTTTATTCCAGTTTTTGCTTTCAACTTGCTTATTTATTTCTTTGCAGGAAAGCAAAAAGGCATCAAAATATTGTTTTTCTTTATTCGTTAAAACGGTTTTAGCATACAAATCGTCAATATCATGAATAATATCAAGTGTGTGAATAATTTCATCTTTCTTGATATTGTCACTCAAATTCAATTTTTCGGCTTCAGCTTTTATAAAATGAAGTTCTTTTGAATATTGAAAAATATAATGCGCCACAACCAAACGATCTTTGTAAATCGCATTGATATTGTCGTTTACATTTTTAGAGTTTCGCAGCGTATTAAAGTTACCAAGCAGAATGATAAGCATTACGACTAGTAAAATAAAAGCTGCTTTAGTTTTATTGCTGTATCTTCTGTGATCTTTCATAGCTTTTGGGAAACTAAAATTTTAATCAATCATTTTGTTTTCTAAGAGTGCAATGTTTTTTATGGATGACAAAGGAGTAATTTTTATTTTTTTGTCTCCTTTAATGAGATAGAAATAATACAAGCTATTATTTCCGATTATAAAAACATTCTTAGATCCACCTTCATTTAAATCCAACTGATAGCTGTAATCCAGTCTATTTTCCTTTAGTTTTTTCTTAGTGAAATAGCCTCCAGCTAATCCGTAACCTAAAAAAAAGGACAATAAAAAAATGACAAGCGATTTTATGGCAATACCATTATAGTAGCTTTTAGTTTCTTGTGGTGATAATCCGTCAGTTGATTTCAGTTCAAAAGATTTTTTTACAAACGGCAAATCTTTATTCTTGGCTAAGAAGGAAGGAAGATAAAAATGAAGCAAAAAAAGTAAAATAATTGCCCCTAAAATCACTGGGTTTGAAGTAAATTCAGCAATCGGACTAATTAATATATCCATTATTGTAGAATACCGCAATATGTTAATTCCGAATTGGTAGTAAAATATACTATCCTTTAATATTCCCATTAAAATTAGAAATAGATATCCAAAAGGCAATAGCTTTTCTAAATCGTCTGAAATCTTCATGAAACTAATTTTTATCTAAAATAGTGTTTTAGTTTAAATTTTCAAGAAGTTTTATAAAGGAGTATAGAAATATTTTTTAGAGTAAAGAAAATGATCATTTCTTGTTTTACAGAGTTTTTTGAAATTTATCTCCAATATAAATAAAAAACAAACCAAAAAGCAATAAAAAGAGTGCTATTCTTTGAAATCTAGATCGTTTATCTTTATAATTATACTCATTTCTTCCGTCAATATCAATTTTAAAAATTTCAGGATTAACTTCTTTTTTGTCCAATGCTTTTATCCAAACAGTTATATTCTTTGAGCCTTCTAAATATGAAGAAATCTTATCATTTTCTGTATTGCCATTGTATAACGGACTAGAAGCCCCACTTTCTAAAATAAAAGTTTTGTTATATTCATTTAAAGTAAAAATTAAGGTTGAGTTTCTACTCAATCTTTTATTGCCAAATCTTTCTTTGTATGAAACTATTTTAGAAGAAGAACTAGTTGATTTAATAGTACCTTCAAGAGGTATTAGCATATCATCAAATGTAAAAGCTAATGGTAAAAATAAAAATAAAGCAACTAAAATCATTCCTGTTCCTAATGATGAAACTTTATTTTGGTATAATAATTTTAGTTTGGAAAAAAATACCATTTATTATTCCAAAATTAATTCATTATCACCCGATTTTCCTTTGAAAAACAAAAACTGCAATAAAAGCGCTAATACAATTGTCAAAATTGCTCCAATAAAATTCAGCCATAAATAGCCTAATTTTTCCTGACGGTAAATCATGAAATAATAAATGACAAAAATGGTAAGCTGACTAATTATGGCACTAATAAACATAGGCTTTGCCTGAACCTTTTTGGTGTAAAAGCCAACAAGAAAGATACCTAAAACAGTTCCGTAGAAAATTGAACCAATAATATTTACAAGCTGGATCAAGTTTTCAAACAGCGTTCCAACGCAGGCAAAAAGTATCGCTACAATTCCCCAGAAAAGAGTGAAAAACTTCGTAACATGCAAATAATGCTTCTCTGATTTTTCTTCTGTCTGATTCCTTTTGTAAATATCAATTGCTGTTGTAGAAGCCAAAGCGGTTAACCCAGAAGCGGTAGAAGACATAGCAGCCGAAAGAATTACAGCCAATAACAATCCGATTAAACCTTTTGGCAAATAATGCAGAATGAAATGGAAGAATACGTAATCCTTGTCATTTGTCTCCGAATTACTGTCAGCTCTCGAAATGATTTCTTTGGCTTTATCACGAAGATCTTTTTCTTTATTGGATAATGCTATCAATTCTTTACGCAAAATTGGATTATCATAATCTTGGTTGAGCTGATCGATATACAATAAATTAATCACTTTTTTGTCTTCTGAAAGTTTTACCAGTTTTTCTTCTAAAACATGATATTCTTGCTTAAAAGCTGATTTTTCGATAGCAATTTTATTATTCGGATTAAAATTTAACGGCACAGGATTGAACTGAAAAAAGACAAAAACCATAACTCCCGTAAGAAGTATAAAGAATTGCATTGGCACTTTCAACAATCCATTCATGATTAATCCCATCTGACTCTCACGAACCGATTTCCCAGATAAATAACGTCCAACCTGCGATTGGTCTGTACCAAAGTAGGCTAGAGCCAGAAAGAAACCTCCTGTAATACCACTCCAAAAAGTATATTTTTCTTCGGGATCAAAAGAAAAATCAACAATATTCATTTTGTCATTTGCACCTGCAATATGTAGTGCGCTGTTAAAAGTCATATCGTTCGGAAGATAATGCAGAATTAGAAAAAATGTAATAAACATTCCAGACATTATGACAAACATCTGCTGTTTTTGGGTTACGTTTACTGCTTTTGTACCTCCAGAAAAAGTATAGATTATTACCATAACTCCAATAATGATGTTCATTACAGTTAAATTCCATCCTAAAAGAGCTGATAAAATAATGGCTGGCGCATAGATGGTTAAACCGGTTCCTAAACCTCTTTGAACCAAAAACAAAATAGCAGCAAGTGAACGTGTTTTAACATCAAATCGGCGTTCTAAAAACTCATATGCGGTAAAAACTTTGCTTTTATGATAGAGTGGAATAAAAGTCAAACAAATAACAATCATGGCAATTGGCAATCCAAAATAGAACTGAACGAATCCCATTCCGTCGTGATACGCTTGTCCTGGTGTGGATAAGAAGGTAATTGCGCTGGCTTGTGTAGCCATAACCGAAAGTCCGACAGTATACCAAGGCGTTTCGTTATTTCCTAAAATGAAATCCTCTACGTTTTTACTGCCTCGAGTTTTCCAAGAGCCGTATCCAACAATAAATAATAATGTGACAATAAGTACGAT
Source organism: Flavobacterium sp. F52 (assembly GCF_000278705.1). NCBI lineage: Bacteria > Pseudomonadati > Bacteroidota > Flavobacteriia > Flavobacteriales > Flavobacteriaceae > Flavobacterium > Flavobacterium sp. F52. The sequence goes on from NZ_AKZQ01000040.1 coordinate 43,262, forward strand.
CCAGTCAAATAGCTGCATAGGTTATGAGTATAATTGCATGATTAAAAGAAAAATAGCTATGTAGATCGCATTAACTACCAAAACATAAGTGTAGCTTTTTTTCCATTTTTTTGTTTTTTTGGCTTCCATATTTTATTGCTTTAAATCTTGTTTTGGAGCTTCAATGGGCTGTTTTAGAGAAATGATATTCGATAATAATCGATATGCTCCAGAAACACCTTCTGGCAATTCTCTAAAGAAACTCAAACCAGTGTAAATATAGTATCCTTTTCCGTACGGTGCTACAAGTAAAGCTCCATCTTTTGCAGATTCTCCTTTGTCATGAGACGAAATAATAGGAGTGAAGGCAGGATCGTATTCGTTTGGATAATATAAACCTTGCTCTTGTGTCCAGCCTTGAAAATCTTTTTCAGAGATTTTATTTGGCGTATTTAAAACAGGATGATTTGGCGCTAAGAATGTAATTTTAGCATTTTCTTCTGTCACGCGATCGTTTGATAATTTTAACGGATATGGCGCTATTTTATCAGTAACCAATTTACCATTTGTATTGTACTGTACAATCATGTTTTTACCGCTTTTTACAAAATTGAAAAGTATATTTTGTTTGTTTGCCAAAGCATTTACGGTATTGTAAGCACGAACTCCTGTAATCACAGTATTAAAAGAATCTAGCTTTTGAGGCGTAATCTCTTCTGGTTTTAAAATAGAAACTTTGTATCCCATTTGGGTTAAACTTTCCGGAACTTCGTCGCCAGCGCCCATAATATAAGCAATCGCATCTCCAGAAATTTTCAAATCAATTCTGATGCATTTTGATTCAGCTGGTTTCAGAACCATTTGTTTGGTAATATGAGGGAAATCAATAATGGTTTGGTCTTTATCAAAACGTTTATTGTCAACAATAGCAACACTTTTTGCTACAACTTCTTCTGGATTTACTGGAGGGGTTACTTCAAAGTAAAAGATTTGTTCTGTGCCTTTTTTGTCTAAAGCAAATGGAATTTCTTTTGGAGACACATTCCAGCTTTTTGGCAATTCTAACTGCAGATTTCCTTTTACATCGTCTTTTCCAGCACGAACTTTTACTGGAACCATTTTGCTTTTGGTGCTTCCAAAAATCAAAACTCTTTCTAATATCGAAGTAGTAACTTCTGGCACAATATCAAGAAAATTATACATTTCGCCTTTTACGCCATCATTGTATTTATAGACAACAGTACGTTCAAATGGAATTTCAACATCGTTGATTTTTACATTAAAAACTACTTTTGTGTCTCGTATAATATCAGGAATACCAATGTTTTCTTGATTCGAAACGGTATACATTCCAACTGTAGCTTTCTCTTTTAGCCAATAAGGCTGAGTGTACTCAATATTGTTTGGAAGCTGTAACTGCAAATTGATTTTCTGATCGTTATTGTTTTTTAAAACGATATTTTGGGCTATTGTCTGATTATCTGGAAGAGTTGTCACGCTAACTAACTGCATTCCAACAGAACATCTGTTAATTGCTTCAAGAGTTAGTTTAATAGTGCTTCCTGGAGTGGCTTCTTGTTCATTAGCAACAGCTTCAAGATATAATCCTGAACAAGATGCAATAATGTTTTTTGTGGCTGCCGATTTAATTTCTTTCCAATGTGTATCGTCTAAAGCTTGAATCATGGCATAAGCTTTAACTAAATCTGGAATACTTACAGAAGGATTGCTGAAATCGTATTTTGAAATGATTGAAGAAATTAAGTCTCCAATCGGTTTTCCGTCTTTAACACGGTTCCAACTTGTGTCAATTCCATCAAATAAATTATCGCGCTCTTTTGGACTTTCACCATTTATAAGTTCTAAATATTCGGTTTCTTCACCACGAACTCCAGTGCTACCAAAACCTTGCGATTGATGGCGGCTACGGCTCAAAGCAGCAATTTCTTGATTTGATTTACCTATTCCTGTGTAGTAAACGCCTGTTTCTAATTTTGTGAATTTAGATTTGTTAGCAGCATCAAATTTTTCCTGGCTTCCGTAAAACCACCAAGAAGGGTTAAAAAATTGGCGTTTTACCTGCCAAGGCGAAACATATTTTAGTTGTTCAGGATAAATTTTAGGATCGTTTGTCAGTTTGAAACTTTCAACGCTCAGCATTGCAGAAGAAGTATGATGTCCGTGCGTTGTGCCTGGCGAACGATGATCGAAACGATTGATGATAATATCTGGCTGGAATTTTCTGATTGTCCAGACTACATCGGCAAGGACCTTATTTTTGTCCCAAACATCTAAAGTTTCGTCTGGGTTTTTAGAAAAACCAAAATCATTTGCTCTTGAAAAAAACTGTTCTCCTCCGTCTATTTTTCTAGCTTCAATTAATTCCTGAGTTCTAATAACGCCAAGCAATTCACGTAATTGAGGTCCGATTAAGTTTTGCCCTCCATCACCGCGGGTCAATGATAAGTAACCAGTTCTGGCGTTCATTTCATTGGCTAAATACGAAATCATTCTAGTATTTTCATCGTCAGGATGTGCAGCAACATACAATACAGAACCTAAAAAGTTTAGCTTTTTGATTTGATTGTAAATTTCAACTGAATTTGGTTTTTGTGGCTGCTGTGCAAATGAAACCTGAAAACCGATAAAAAATAAAAGAAAGATCTGAACCTGTATTTTTCGCATGGTGAGTGTTAGATGTTTTTTTGAAATTATTTCAAAAATAGTAATTATTTTATGTAAGATTATTTAAATGAATTGTTAACGCTCAATAATTATACCTTTCTTTAATTTGATAAAATAAAAAAAGCTGTTAGAAACTAATCTAACAGCTTTTATATAAGTGTTTTGAAATTTATTTCAATTTGTTGTTACTATTCTTATAAGGCCTATTAATGTTCGTATTGATTTCTTTGGCATCTTTTTTTTATAGCATCCAGACTAAAATGCCATAAAAAAAGAGAGTATCATTTTTTGATACTCTCTTGTATTAATTACTAATAATTTAGCAGTTATCTTCTTCCGTGTCCGTGGCCATGGTCGTGATCATCATCGTGATCGTGACGGTCATGTTTTCCATGGTGTTTATCGTAGTGTTTGTCATAACGTTTGTAATCTCTTCTGTCATCATAGCCATATACAGGTCTTGGTTTGTATGGTCTTTGTGGTGCTCCATGGTAACCTCTATAGTATTTTACTTTATGACGGTCAAAGTATACATAAGGAGTTCTACCGTGATAATCTGTTAAAACAACTTTATAACCTCCATACAAGTCGTAATTTCTATATTGTCTTGGCAAGTAGGTTGTTCTTACCCATCTTCCTCCTCCGAAATAGATAAATTGAGCAGCACGAACATCGTAGTAAGCTTCAATATCTGGAAGATAATAATATTCCATTTCTGAATATCCTACAGGTCCCCAAGCTGGTGGAGTACCTATATTTACATTTACTGATACTTGGGCTTGTGTGGCGTTTGCAACCATAAGAAATAATCCGGCGATTGCTAATTTTATCGTTTTCATCTTTTTTGTTTTTTTTAAATGTTAATCTTGAATAGAGATATTCATATACTGTGCCAAAAAAAATAAACAGATGTATTTTATCGGATAAAAATGCATTTCATCGAATGGGTTATAGCTAAAAACAGCTTTAAGATGTTGATTTACAGTATTTTTCTTTTCGTTTGAAAAATTCAAAAAAAATAAAAAAAAATTATCTATAATCGACGACTCTAGGCTTTGCAAGTTCAAAACTTTGAAGTCCAAAATCGGTTGTTTCAAAAGTATTTGTTTTGAAAACATTGTCTCCTTGTTGCGGAATACTTGGATAGTAAGAGAGTGAAAGCTGGAATGAACTAAAAACTAAGTAGTCATTACTAATTAATAACCCCACAGTAAGTTTAGAATAAGGCTTGCTTTTAGTCATTGCCATTTCTGGACTTCCCAATACTGCAATTGAATAATTGAAAAATGGGTTTAAACGAAATCCTAATAAAGCATGCGGAGAATAGGTCTGAGTTTGAAGCGATAAAACGGCTTTGCTGGTTCCGTACAAATAACTGTTAAAACCTGCAAGCCCATTTTGTTCATTTATATTTAGTTGATCTCCAATAATATCATCTCGATTTATACCAATTACCACTTTTGGATTTACGAATTGTCTAATTTTCCAATTTCCAATGCTATATAATTTTGTAAAATAATTGGACTCAAACAAAAATGAGGTCTGATAGGTTTTGGACTGATGAAAAAAGGTTCCTGCTTCAAAATTCATACTCAAAAAACCTAAGCGGTAATAATTTCCAAAAGAAAATTGAGCTCCAACATAAGGTCGCCAGAAAGTATTCTTATACTGATAGCCAAAAGTTACACCATATATTCGTCCAATCGGAACATCTTCTGTTTGTCCATTTCTGAAAATATAACTGTCTTTGATAAATTTTCTTGTGTTCAGCCCAATTCCGCTAAGGATTAGTTTTTCGGAAGAATAAAAATGATTTGGATCATAAAGATCTGAAGGCGATTCGCTGTAGTTGACATTTAAAAAACGAGCAGTAGTAACAAGATTTGTTATCGCTTTGTTATTGTCCTCAAACATTTTAAAAGCATGCCCAACCCAAACATCTTGCGAAGTATATTTTTTTGGCTGATAAGCAAATGTAGAATCTGGAGCTTGAAGCGTATCTTTTCTAAAACTTTCGTCCATATAAAAACCGCCAGCCCATTTCGTCAGAGGGGAGTAAAAGTCTCGCTCGATATCGATGCTTTTAATATAGTTATTGTCTAAATCCATATTGTAATGGAGAACCGTTCCAATATAAGTGTTTTTAATATTTGGAACCGTGTACGTCACTTCATTACCATTTTTACCATCATCAAAACGGTTGGTGAAACGGTATTCTAACTGTTGTCCTGTCCCAAAAAAATCTTTTTCTTTAAATCCAATCGAAACTTGGTTGCTGGAAATAGAAAACCTCGGAATTGTGCTCCAAGAATCTAAAACTCGAATTGTAACATCAACAGAATCTGATGCTTTTCCAACGCTTTGGTTAGAAATTCTAACTGCTGTTACGTAACGTTGAGCACGAATTAAACGCTCAGTCTCTAAAATTTTATAGGTATTGTAAGGTGTGTTCCTCTTAAAAAGCAATAAATTTTGGATGGCAATTTTTTTGGTTTTTAAATGAAGTCGGTTACCCATCCTTTCTCCCCAGTTTTTAGGCACTTGATTGGTATCAGCAACTGAGTACCCGAAAGGATCTAAAGTAATAATATTGATTTTTCGAATAATTTTGCCCTCATAGTTTGTAGAATCAATAGGAACAAGCAGTTCTTCTTTTTTCTTTGATTTCTTGGATCTAAAAAACAATTTATGCATCGTTTGCGTAAACTTATTTTTCTTAGAATAATTTCTAATCTTTGTATAGATTTCCGTGGTGTCTTTGTCCTTTTTTGACTCTTTTTTATTCTTATCTACCTGAGCATATCCACTTTGTAAACAAAAGCAAAGCAAAATAAAAAACAGTATTTTGTTATTTAAAAACATTCGGTAGTTCTCTTCTAATAAGTTTAAGCTTTATGAATATAAGGAATAAATAAATGCTATGCTAGCATAACGCTTTTTTTAATTTTCTGTTGTAACTTTTCTCTTTCTCCAGACAAATTTTCTCGGAACATGATTTCCCATGAGATATCCCCAAGCGGAGAGTGATTCAATTCGGTCAAAAATAATTTTAAGAATAGCTAGAAGCGGAATGGCTAAAAACATTCCTGCAATTCCGGCAGCAGCGCCTCCAACAATAATTCCCATTATTGAGACAAAAGCGTTTATTTCTACTTTAGAATTGATAATTAAAGGAACAAGAAGATTATTATCAATAAACTGAACAATAATATTTACAATCAAAATCCCAAGAATTACAGATGTTTCTCCAGATCCTGTCAATGATGCCAAAACTGTAATAATTCCTGCAATTGTGATTCCGATGTACGGAATCAAATTTAAAATTCCTGTAATTAATCCGAGAAGGACGAAATATTTAATGCCAATAATCCACAAACCTAAACTGGTTAGAACAGAAACAACTATCATCTCGATAATTAGACTTACAATGTAATTGTTGATTGAAACTTTTATTTGAGATAAAATATCTTGCAAAACAGCGTGATTTTCCTGTTTGATTAATTTAGCAAAAAACAGTTTGAAGTGTTCTTTGTAAATCAAAAATAGAAAGGTGTACACAACCATAATTGTGCTGTCTAAAAGGACATCGCTAATAGAAACAATAAAAGAACCTAGTTTTGCTTGACCATTTTTGACAGAATCTTTCGTAACCGAATCCAAATATTTTTTCTGGTCTCCTATGCTTACCTGGAAATTTTCTCTTATAAATTTATGAATTTCAAGAATAAAAGAATTTGCATTTTTTTTTATGGTATGAAAATCATTTGCCATATAAGTTACTTGGTAAGAGATAAAAACCAAAATTCCGACAATGACAGAAATAAAAATAATTAAACAGACTATCGCTGCCAAATGTCTTGGAAACTTAAATTTTGTGTTTAAGAAAGTAAAAATCGGAAGCAATAAAACGGCAAATAGAAACGCCATTAAAATAGGAGTGAGAATATCTTTTCCGATGCAAAAAATAAATGCAAAACAAATTAAAGTAACAAGAATAAAGGAAAGTTTTGCATAAAAGGGTAATGTTATGGGCCGAGTCATTTTTATTTTTATTTAGCTGATTGTATAAAACAAATATTACACTTTATTTGTCTTTTTCTGTTCCAGCTTTTTGAATGCCCGTTATAAAATTCCCATTATATTTTAGTCAAAAAACTCACGCTCCTCGTACTTTGCAGGTATAATCGAAATTCCTTTTTGAAGTAATAAATTATTAGGAAAAACAATTTTTTCGCCTTCTTTTGTTTTTAAGCTTACATGAAAGGTATTAATGTCTTCAATTTCAGCTTCAATAGGAAAATCTTTATCATGTATTTTAATAGTGTCTCCGATTCTAAAAGGAAAAGAAAAGAATAAAACCATTCCAGAAGTAATATTGCTCAAAATAGACCACTGAGCAAACATAGCCACGCCAATAACGGTTGCAATAGAAGAAATTGTAATAAAAATATCTTCTGTTTGAACTCCCCAAATTACAATTAAAGTGGTTACAACCAATATATTCATTAAAATATTAATATACTTAATAACTAAATTGGTGCGGTGTTCAAATAATTGGCTTGTAGCGGCAAAACGTCTTATTAGTTTAGCGATTACCATTCGCAATACAATCAAAACCCCAATAAGAATAATTGTTGCTATTATTTCTCGGCTATACTCTTTAAAAGAAAACATAATTACATTTTTACACTAATTTAGTCAAAAATTCATAAACTTTGGCTGTTGGAAGTCCCATTACATTGGTATAAGAGCCTTCTACTTTTGCAACTGCCATAAAACCAAACCATTCCTGTATGCCATATGCACCAGCTTTATCGTAAGGTTTATAATTTTCGATATAATACAAAATAGCTTCATCTGATAAGTCATTGAAAGTTACTTTAGTGATATCGTGCAAAAGAGTAGAGGAGTCTACGGTTTTAAAGCAAACTGAAGTAATCACTTCATGCGTTGTGTTTGACATCGATTTGATCATAGCAAAAGCTTCTTCGGCATTTTTTGGTTTTCCTAAAGCTTTGTTCTGATACCATACAATCGTATCGCTTGTAACTAGAATTTCATTTGCTGCCAATTCGCCTTCAAATGCATTAGCTTTTAATTTAGCCAGATAATCTGTGATTTCGACTGCTTTTAATTCTGGCGGATAGATTTCCTCAACGTCTTTTAAACGAATTTCAAAATCTAGATCTAAATCCTTAAAAAACTGCTGTCTGCGAGGTGAACCAGAAGCAAGAATAATTTTGTATTTTTTTAATTTTTCTTTAAGCATTGTATTTGATATTAAAAGCAATAACTAGAATTGACAAGATTCCGAAGAACAAAATGAGTTTTAAAATACTGCTTAAATGATGAAAATCCTTTTGAGATTTTGCACCAAATATTTTCACAATAAAATAAAGCAAAGGTGCTAAAACTGTCGCAAATGCATAAAATACAGCAATGTAAAGTTTGTTTTGCATAAAATAAGTATTGCAGTAAAGCCCTGATAGAATGAACGCAATAATAGCAAAACCTAAAGCTATTTTTGCCGCTCGGCTTACACCAATTGCAACTGGGAGCGTATTCATTCCCATATTGTAATCGCCATTTACATCTTCAATATCTTTTACAATTTCACGAATAAAATTAATCATGAAAGCAAATAAAGCATAATCAATTAATATTGAAAATAAACTTGCCATTTGTGCCTGATTTTCTGCTGTAGTCGCTGGAAAAAGATCAAAAACACCAATAATTAAAACGCTTACCGCTAAAAGCAATGCCACAACAAAGTTTCCTAAAATCATGATTTGCTTGAGTGTAGTTGCATAAAAATACAGAAGTGATGCAATCAGAATAAAAAGCGAAGCGAAAGTTGGTCTCATAATAATATTCGACAAAATAAAACCAATTGCAACACCAGAAATATTTAAACCTATATAAATGTTATACGCGGCTGTTTCTGTAATTCCTTTTCCAACCACAACATCATTTGGTTTGTTGATGCTATCAGTTCCTACATCATAAATGTTATTGATAACATAACCCGCTGCAGCCAATAATACTGTGCTTAAAATAAGTAATCCGTATTGCCAGTCAGATAATGCGAGCGGAACTTCCTGCTGTTTTAAAAAGGCATAACGAAAAAGCAGCTGCATAAAAGCAAGCATTAATAGGTTTTTATAACGAATGAGTTTGAGGAATTTCATTTTTTTTAAGGTTCTGAGATACTAAGGGGCTAAGTTTTTTTTACTGTAACTGCAAACTGTGACTGAGACTGAAAACTTTAATCGTGTTTTCCATTAAAGTACTCCATCCATTTTCCTTGCACTTTCATTACTTGTTCGATAACATCTCTGGCAGCACCGCGTCCGCCTTTTACGTGAGAAATATATCGGCAGATTTTTTTTATTTCTGGACTTGCATCTTGAGGACATGTCGGTAATCCAACCAATTTCATGACATGAAAATCAGGAATATCATCTCCCATATATAACACATTTTCAGGTTTTATATTATGAGTTTCAGTATAGGCTGTAAAAGTTTTTACTTTATCTGGAGTTCCTAAATGAATGTCTGTAACGCCTAAATTGCGAAGACGAATTCGTACGCCTTCATTGCTTCCTCCAGAAATAATGCAAACATGATAACCGCTTTCGATTGCCGCTTTCATTGCAAATCCATCGCGAATATTCATTGTTCTTAGCATTTCACCTTCATTGGTTACAAAAACAGAACTGTCTGTAAGTACGCCGTCTACATCAAAAACAAACGTTGTGATGTCATTCATTAATTCTTTATAACTTTTTGCCATTATGCTGTATAGATTGTGTTAGGATTTTATAGATGTTTTTTTTGTTTTCGTCTTGCAAAAAAGCTAGATGGGCTTCGATTGTGTTAGAATCATGGCGTATTGCTGGCCCTGTTTGGGCATCAATTGGATCAAGAGTGTTGATTTTATCAGCAGTTTCTTGAATTAATGGTCTTAAAACAGCAAAAGGCAGTTGATTTTCTTCACAGATTTCCTGTCCCATCTGGTACAAATGATTCGTAAAATTGCTCACAAATACAGCTGCTACGTGAAGCGCTTTTCGCTGTTCTGAGCTGATTGGATAAACTGCTGTTGAAACGCTTTTGGCAACGGTTTCTAATAGTTTAAAATCGGCTGTGTTTTCTGCTTCTAAACAAAAAGGAATGATTGAATAATCAATTTGTTTGTTCTTAGAAAAGGTCTGTAGCGGATAAAAAACACCGCGTCGGTTTTTAGGATTTAATAGTTCAATTGAAGATGTTCCAGAGGTATGCACCACAAGTTGATTGTTAAATGGAAGCTGTTCTGATACTTCTGCAATAACGTTGTCTGAAACTGAAATAATGTGTAAATCAGCAGGTTCTAACGCTTGAAAATCGGTTACAATCTTTTCAGAATCAATTAAATGAAGTAAGGCTTCTTTCTTTCTGGAAAAAACTTGTTTAATTTCAACAATTTTGCTGGCAGAAAAAGCCTTTATCAAATGCTGCGCAACGTTGCCGGAACCTATTATTGTTATCTGAATCATGAAAGCAAAATTAGTATTATTTTTTTAATGCAGGGGTGTATTGAATATTGATATTGCTTTTTTGAAATTTTTATTGCCCTCTGTTTTTTGCTGTAATTCCAATACTTTTTGACTAAAAATAAATTATCAAAAAATGCATATCGATTTTGTAAGTTTAAACTTTCTATATTACCAATTCGTTTAAAAAATAGCTTTTATTTTTGGTTTTTATTAACAAAAGGCAAAGCCTGCTAATCAACATTTTTAAGTACTTTTGTCGCACTTTTATACAATGTAATCCCTAAAAAATGGATAAAAAAATATTCTCTTTTTTGTTTTCTACACGATTAATGGCCGTTCTTTTTTTAACATTTGCAATTGCAATGGGTGTTGGTACTTTTATCGAAAGTAAATACAATACCGATACGGCTAGAATACTAATTTACAATACTTGGTGGTTTGAAGCGATTATGGCCATCTTTATGATCAATTTCTTCGGAAACATCAAAAAATACCAATTGCATAAAAAAGAAAAATGGGCAACGCTATTATTGCACCTTGCTTTTGTTTTTATCATTTTAGGGGCTTTTATTACTCGTTATATAAGTTATGAAGGAATGATGCCAATTCGCGAAGGCGCGGCAGAAAACCAAGTTTATTCAGACAAGACCTTTTTAACCATTTTTGCAGATGGTGAATATAAAGGCGAAATGAAAAGAAGAGTTTTTGAAAAAAGCCTTTTACTTTCTCCTGTAACCAATAATGATTTTAGCATTTCAGGTAAATTCGATGAAACTCCTTTTGAAGTTACCTATTCTAACTATATTATGGGAGCCAAAGAAGTGGTAAAGCCAGACGCCAACGGAACTTTATACCTTAAATTGGTTGAAGCTGGAGCGGGCGGAAGAGAAGAACATTACCTTAAAGAAGGAGAAGTTCAGAATATCCACAATGTTCTATTTGCTTTAAATAAGCAGACAGACGGTGCAATTAATATTAATACTACTGGAAAAGAATATACTATTCAAACTCCTTTTGAGGGTGAATTTATGCGAATGGCAGATCAGTTTAAAGGAAAAGTTACAAAAGATAATGTACAGCCTTTAATGATGCGTTCTCTATATAGTATTGGAGACATCAGAATTGTATTTCCAGAGCCTCCATTGAAAGGAAAAGTAGATTACGAATCTAATAATGACTTTAAGGCCAAATCTCATAGAGATGCTTTAGTTGTAAAAGTAAAAGCAGAAGGACAAGAAAAAGAAGTAATGCTTTTCGGTAATAAAGGACAAGTTGGAGAAGCTAAAACGGTAAAAATTGGCAATATTGAATATTCTTTATTTTATGGAAGTAAAGCTTATATTTTACCTTTTAAAGTAAGATTAAACGATTTTATTGCGGACAAATATCCAGGAACAGAGAAAAGTTATTCTGCTTTTAAAAGTAAAGTAACTGTTTTGGATTCTACAGAAACTTTTGATGCCGATATTTTTATGAACCACGTTTTAGATCATAAAGGATATCGTTTCTTTCAGTCTTCATTTGATCCAGATGAAAAAGGAACTGTATTATCGGTAAATCATGATTTCTGGGGAACTAACATTACTTATTTAGGTTATTTTCTATTATACATTGGTTTAATGGCTATTATGTTTACTAAACATTCTCGTTTTGGCGATTTGAAACGCAAACTTGATGCTATTCAGAAGAAAAAAGAAAAACTAATTACCATTTTGGTTTTATTGATTGGTTTGAATGGTTTTGCACAGCAAACACCTCATGTTCATTCACACGATCACACCCATAACCATGCACATTCTGCAGATCCAAATGATCATGCCAATCACGTTACGGCTCCGCCAAGTCAAAAACAATTAGATTCGTTATTGACTATATATAAAGCGCCAGAAGCTCACGCGGCAAAATTCGGTCGTTTGATTATTCAGGATGCTGGAGGTAGAATGAAGCCAATTAATACGTTTTCATCTGAATTGCTTAGAAAGGTAAGTCATAAAGATACCTACAACGGAATGAATTCTGATCAAGTATTCTTGTCTATGACGCAATATGCGCAGGTTTGGATCCAGATTCCATTAATTTATATCAAATCAGGAAACGATAGTATTCGTAAAATTATCGGAATTGATTCAAAAGATCAGTATGCGCCATTTGTAAAATTCTTTGATGAGCAAGGAAATTATAAATTATCTCCATATTTAGACGAAGCTTATAAAGCGGCAAATCCGAACAATTTTGAGAAAGATTTTGTTGAGACAGACAAAAAAGTCAACTTAATGGAGTCTGCTTTGAGTGGGCGTATTTTAAAAATATTTCCTGTTCCAAATGATCCAGGAAACAAATGGGTTTCTTATTTAGAACGTGACAATGCAGGTTTTAAAGGAATGGATTCAACTTATGTACAACAAATTTTGCCATTATATTTTAGTGCTTTAAATAATGGTTCTATTCAGAAAAACTTTGATACAGCCGATAATTTAGTAGAAAGCATTAATGGTTTCCAAAAGAAATTTGGCTCTAAAGTTAGGCCAAGCGAAGATAAAATTGATGCTGAAATCGCTTACAACAAGTATGATGTTTTCAAAGTATTGCCTTATTGGTACATTACAGCGTCTATTCTTATGCTAATGTTTACTATCCTTAGTATTTTCTTTGAGAAAAAATGGCTTAGAATTACTGTAAATGGTTTCCATGCTATTGTCGGGTTATTATTTGTAATTCATACGTTAGGATTAATTGCACGCTGGTATATTTCGGGTCACGCACCGTGGAGTAATGCTTACGAATCGATTGTTTATGTGGCTTGGTCAACAATGTTCTTCGGATTGGCTTTTGACAGAAAATCAAAACTTACTGTGGCTTCATCTGCGTTTGTTACAGCAATGATTTTGATGGCCGCATACATGAACTGGATTGATCCAGAAATTGCAAACCTGCAGCCAGTTCTTAACTCATATTGGTTAATGATTCACGTTGCAGTAATCGTTGCAAGTTACGGTCCGACTGCTTTAGGAATGATCCTAGGTTTTGTGGCTCTTTTATTAATTTTCTTTACGAATGATAAAAATAAAGCCAAAATGGATTTACACATTAAAGAAGTAAGTTACATTAACGAAATGGCTTTGACAATTGGTCTTATCATGCTGACTATTGGAAACTTCTTAGGCGGACAATGGGCCAATGAAAGCTGGGGACGCTACTGGGGATGGGATCCAAAAGAAACTTGGGCTTTAATCTCGATTATGGTTTATGCGTTTGTAATTCACGCTCGTTTTGTTCCAGCTTTAAGAGGAAAATGGTTCTTTAATTTAATGAGTATGTATGCGTTTGTTTCTATTTTGTTTACGTATTATGGGGTAAACTTCCACTTAGTAGGTTTACACTCTTACGCAAGTGGTGAAGCACATTCGTTAAACTGGATTTATTACTGCTTAATTACGATTTCTATAATTGGTGCTGTTACTTATCCAAAGTATAGAAAATACTATAAAACCAAAAAAGTAAAAAAATAATAATTTGTAATAATTATTAATTCAGACAAAAAAGGTTCAACGCGATGTTGAACCTTTTTTTATTACTTATTTATACAGGCAATTTTCCTAAAACAGCCATCACGGTTGCTGCAATGATGAAGAAACAGATTAAAAACACAATGTGGCTTAAAATGCTTAAAAAGAAAGCCTTTATTCTTGATATTTTATTAAAAAACTGAATGTTTGTCCAGAAAATCAATATAAGACCAATGATATAAACCGCCGATGAAAATTTTTGAATATGAGGCGTGCCATTAAAATAAAAGAGTACCGGGAAAGTTAGAATCTGAACAAAAAGGCGTTGAGAAGCTTTAAATGTATTTAATACAAAAAACTCAAAGTAATTGTAACCTTGTTTTCTAAAGACAACATAAGTTCCGATTGTGTAAATCGGAATTGTCGCAATGGTAATCCAAGAATAGTGGGTTGCGACCCATTCGTTAAACTTATTGAAATTTACAGATCCCTCATCTGTATTAGGAAACATATTAATATGGAAAAAATGATATAAAACGCCATACAGCGCAGCTAAAACCACAACCAAAGATAACGGTTTGAAATGTCGAACTCTTTTGCCTTCAATAAACTCACGGATAGAATGTCCAGGTCTTGTAAATAATTGTTTTAAAGAATATAAAATTCCTTTATCAAAATGCAATAAACCATGCTGAATATCGTGCCACAAAAAATGAGCATTTATTTTATGCGTTTCTGCAGGTTGTCCGCAATTGTTGCAATAATGACCTTTGAAAATCTGATGACAATTTTTACACATTATCTCCATATAATTCTCTGATTAATTGTTTTGGAATTTATCAAATTAAAAATAACAAAAAACGCATATTAAATCTAATATGCGTTTTAGCTTTTTATGAAAGATTAAATTTTAAACTTTCCCTAAAGTATAAAGCTGTTCCATTGTTGGAGTCAAACTTCCACCGGCTGGTTCCAAAGTAATTCCGAAAGCTTCTGCTGAGTCGGTTTGGCTGACAGTAAAGATTTTCTGAGAATTTCCCTCAAAATTATCCAGCAAACCAATACTTGTTGGTGTAAGAACAGGACTTAATTTTAAAGACCAAACCTGATAAACCATTCCCTTTGGCGGAGTAGGCAATCCAGCCGCATCGATATACGTCGTTTTGGTTTCCTTATTCCAATATACTTTTGCATAAGATTTTGGCGATACTGCCTGACCGCCGAGTGTTACTCCAGTGTTTTTAATATCTCTTACAATGCTTAAGTTTTTCTCGGTCTGTTTATTCTGCTGATTTAAAAAAGCATATTCACGCTCAATTTTATTCTTTTCATTTCCAACAGTAGAGATAGCTTCTTTTGTTTTAGTCAATTCTAAAGTCTGATATCCTAAACCTAGCAATAATAATACTGCTGCAGCCCAGCCCCCATATTGAGACCAGTTTGAAGCAGGTTTCATGTCGACTACTTTTCCGTGTTTAAGTTCAAGACGAGCTTTAATTTTTTCGAAATTTTCTACAGAATGAAATGGAGAAAAACTCGAAGAAAGCGCTATTACAGCTTTTTCTATAGAAATAATTTCGTGATCTACTTCAGGATTCTTTTTAGCCAGTTCAGCAATTTCAAGATTTTCTTTTTCACTTAATAAGCCATAAACATACAGCTCTAAAATTCCTGATTCTATATATTCTTGTGCTTCCATTATATCTTCAAATAATTACGTAAATCGTTAATACAGTTTCTGTTTTGCGTTTTTATAGTTCCCAGTGGCATTGCCAATTCTTCTGAAGCTTCTTGCTGGGTATATCCTTTAAAAAACAATAAATTGATTATTTCGATACATTTTGGTTTTAGTTTTTTTACAAATTCTTGAATTCCAATTGCATCTAGTTTATGACTCAATTTATTGCTCTCATCTAAAAGATTTACGAAATTATCTGATGAAAGGTTTTTTTGGCTGTTATTAAAATCTTTAGAACGAAGTTTATCGATCGAGGTATTACGAGCGATATTAAGAATCCAGGTATAAAATCGTCCTTTACTTTCATTATAAGAATCTATGTTTTTCCAAATTTTGACAAAAACATCCTGAAGTACATCTTCTGCCTCTTCGCGATTCTTGATTAGCACATGAATGACTGAAAACAAGCTTTTTGAATACATATCATACAAATGTGTAAAAGCTTTTTCGTCTTTTTGGT
The DNA here is from genome assembly GCF_000278705.1 of Flavobacterium sp. F52. NCBI lineage: Bacteria > Pseudomonadati > Bacteroidota > Flavobacteriia > Flavobacteriales > Flavobacteriaceae > Flavobacterium > Flavobacterium sp. F52. The sequence continues at coordinate 59,168 of NZ_AKZQ01000040.1, forward strand.
AAATTAAAACTAACAGTTCTTCTTGACTCATAGATTTGGAATTTAAAGTTTAAACATTAAAAGTTAAAGTTTATTCGCTAACTGTTATAAAGGTAAATTATTTTTTTTTGATTTTTTTGATTTTTTTTTGTAGTTCAAAACCTAGGAAAATAAAGGGTTTAGAAAAAAAATGAATTTTTTCTCACTTTTTTTAAAACCAAAATAAATCCAATTACGTAAATGATTTTAATAACATGAGAAAGACCTTATTACAGTCATAAAATTTGAAATAAACTGTTGTTAGAACATTACTAAGGACTTATGGATAGCAAAATAATAGTTAAAATATTAATAGTGGGCTTAACAACAGTTTTATCACTGACCATATTTACTGAAAAAGACTTTCTAAAAGATGTCTTGTGTATTCGCGTAAATGTATGTGATTCCAAAATTTATGGCTGAGCCAAATTTGAGTATGAAAAATAACAAAACATAAATACTGTATAGTTGATGTGCTCGGACTTCCAACCGAAGATTTTTTAATATGTCTCGGCTATTTAGGATTTAATTTTACATTGATACAAGCCATTTTAAGATTTTTAAGAGACGTTTGACATATGGGGGATAAACGATTTTCGACATAACCGAGTCATCAACTATAATTTATAAAAGATTGCATAATAATTAATTCATGGTTTGATTTGTTTGTATGGGGGGAAGCCTAACGTCTGATTAACGTTAGGCTTCATTTTATTATTTAACTTTTGATTAGCAAAAATTAAAGGCCTAAAATAGTTTTTGTGAAATGGATTTTAGCTAATTTTATAAAAAATTAAAAGATGAAAAAAATACTTTTTATGCTATTTGGAGCAGCAGTTTTATCTGCAACAGGATTAAATGCTCAAACCAGTAATAACAAATTATCTAAAAAGGATAAAACCATGGCAAAAGAAACAATCTACCAATTTAAAGTAGAAGATTTATCAGGAGACACTTTTGACTTTGCGTCTTTAAAAGGCAAAAAAATCATGGTTGTCAACACGGCTTCAAAATGCGGTTTAACGCCTCAGTATAAAGATTTAGAAGCAGTTTATAAACAATATAAAGATAAAGGATTTGTGATTGTTGGTTTCCCTGCAAATAACTTCGCATCTCAGGAGCCAGGAACAAATAAAGAAATCGAAACATTCTGCCAGCAAAATTATGGAGTTTCTTTCCCAATGATGAGCAAAGTTTCAGTAAAAGGAAGCGATATGTGTGATGTCTATAAATTCTTAACTGAAAAATCAAGAAACGGTCTACAGGATTCTGAAGTGGAATGGAATTTTCAGAAATACTTAATCAACGAGAAAGGAGAATTGGTAAAAGTAATTAAACCAAAAACTCTAGTGACAGAGCCAGAAGTTATCAATTGGATTAAAAGCTAAATTAAAAAAAAACACAAATTTGAATTTTCAAATTTGTGTTTTTTTTTGAGCTTCAAAGTTGCAAAGATACAAAGAGACAGAGTTTTTAAAATAATCATTGCGAACTTTGCGCAATTCTTTGTGCCCTTTACGGTTAAGTGTTAAGGTTAAACTAAAATAAGCTGCATAAAAACCAAATCCAACCAATGGTCAAATTTATAGCCAACTTCGCGAATTGTTCCTGTAGCTACAAATCCGAATTTTTCATGAAAAGCAATACTTCCTGCATTATCGGCATCAATAGCGCCAATCATAACATGATATCCTTGTTCTTTAGCTAAACGGATTAATTCTGTCAAAAGTTTAGAACCGATTCCTTTTCCTATTATATTATCGACCACATAAACAGAATGTTCAACAGTATATTGATAGCCTATCTTTTCTCTAAACTGTCCATAACTTCCAAAACCAACCACTTCACCATCTAAATCGGCTACAATTACAGGAAGGTTTTTAGCCATTTTATCCTCAAACCATTTTGTTTGAACTTCCAAAGTCTGGATTTCATAACTATAATTGGCAGTAGTGTGTAAAATGGAATGATTTACAATTTCTAGAATTTTTTGCAAATCGTTTGTCGTTGCAGGTCTTAATATAATGCTCATCGGTAATATGAAAAATTATTTGGTATTCAATTCAGCTAATAAAGTGTCCACTTCTTTAGAGTTCCAGTCCATTTCTTTGGCAATGGCTTTGGCATTTTTGGCGTATTCTAAAGCTTTCTTTTTGTCTTTTATTTTATTGTAAAGCTTGGCTTCAAGTAAATTTCCGTCATACGAATTATTTAATTCTAAAGAGCGATCTACCCAGAAAATGGCTTTTTTTAAGCTTTCTTTATCATTAATATGTTTAAAATAAATGTTTCCGATATCTTTTAAAAAGCTCGCATCATTCCAAACCAATTTTTGGGTACCTTCGAGCGTAACTTTTTTGTAAAAGTCCCATTTTTCGGTTCTTTCTGCCAATGTCAAATCATATTTAAAAACTAGAGAATCTGTTTTTTGCAATCGAATTGATTTGGCAACTTCTCTTTGTTTGTAATAGTTTACAGTATCTAAATTGTCAACCAAAGGACGAAGCAACTCATTTACAATACTTTCAATTTTACGGTCAACTCGATTTTGAGATGCAACACCTGCAAACTCTTTCTGATGATTTAAAACATACTGAAATTCTCTAGATTTAATATCGGTTACACCATTTGCAATAACACGCCAATTTAATTCACTAACCAATTGCTTGTCTGTTTGAGTATTCAGATAAATATGCGTTGGTATTGACAATTCTGTTCTGTCTTTTCCTTTTCTTAAAGTATTTAAATAATAAAAGAACTTATCTGAATTGCTTGGATCTGCAAGAAATTGTTTTTCTAAATATGGCAATTGTGTTTTCGGATTCAAAGCATTGTTGAGCTCGTTCAAAAATTCAGGCTTTTTCATTTCGCCTTTCAATGCATAAATCAAAGTTTCATTACTATCAAGAAATAAAAAAGTTGGAAGCGATTTGGTACTGAATTTATTTTTTAATGCAGTTCCTTCTTCTTTTTCAATATTTTTATAAATGCAAACAAAGTTTTTGTTCAAAAATTCCATCACAGCAGGATCGCTCAAAACTTCCACTTTCATTAAATTACAATGCGGACACCAATCTGCATAAAGCATAACAAAAAGCGGCTTTCCTTCTTTTTTTGCATTTTCTAAAGCCGTTTTATATGGAACGTCAACAGGAACAAATTGATTCTGAGAAGTTATGGTTTGAAAAGTAACAGATAAAAAAAGTATAAATAAGAAACGCATATTAGGTCAGGCTTTTATTAATTATTCGATTTTACAAATATATTCCCTTTTTCGGGAAAGAGCCTTAATATATTCCTAATTATAATACAAATCAAGTGCGAAGTTTGTAACTTTGTAAGCAAGATGAAGAAAAATCAAAATAGAAGATTTTCTTTAAAAAAGTAATACACGACCGGAATGATTTACCCCAAAATAGCGCTTGCACAAAGCATTATCGAAATTTTATCTGCCAAAGGCATTGTCAATATTATAATTTCTCCTGGATCTAGAAATGCACCGTTAACTATCGGATTTGCTCAAAATCCAAACTTCAACTGTTACAGTATTGCAGACGAGCGTTGTGCCGCTTTTTTTGCTTTAGGAATTGCACAGCAAACCAAACAGCCAACTGCTATAGTTTGCACTTCAGGATCAGCTTTATTAAATTATTATCCTGCTTTGGCAGAAGCGTTTTACACTCAGATTCCATTGATTGTAATTTCTGCTGACCGTCCGCAGAGCAAAATTGATATTGGCGACGGACAAACCATTCGTCAGGAAAATGTTTTTGCTAATCATTCTGTTTTTAATGCTAATTTAACTGAAGAAGCATCAGAAGAGAACGATTTAAAAATCAATCTGGCAATTGAAACGGCAATTCTTAAAAAAGGTCCAGTGCATATTAATGCGCCTTTTGAAGAACCGCTTTACGAAACAACAGAAGAGCTTTCTGTACAGCCAAAAATTACAAATCCAAAGCCAGAAGCTTTTCCATTAATGATAAAAAATAATGAAGAAGTAATTTCTGTTTGGAATACTGCAAAACGAAAATTAATCTTAGTTGGAGTTAACGAAGCGAATACAATTGATAAAGAAATTATTGAAAATTTAGCTTCAGATCCATCTGTTGTCGTGCTTACAGAAACGACTTCAAATCTTCATCACGAAAGTTTTATCAATTCAATAGATACTTTAATTACGCCTTTTGATGATTTTGATTTTAAGAAATTTAACCCTGAAGTATTGGTTACTTTTGGTGGAATGGTGGTTTCAAAAAGAATTAAAGGATTTCTGCGAAAATACCAACCAAAACATCATTGGCATATAGATACTTTGCGTGCTTATGATACATTTGGTGCATTGACCAAGCATTTTGAGATGCAGCCAAATGATTTCTTTAAAGACTTGCTTTCAAAAACATCTTTTGTAAAAAGTAATTATTTTAATAATGTAAATACGGTTTACCAAACAAGATTAGAGAGAAGAAAAGACTATTTAAATAAAATCGAATTTTCAGATTTTAAAGTTTTTGAAAAAGTAATTGAATCATTGCCTAAAAACAGCATGTTGCAGATTAGCAACAGTTCTGCTATTCGTTATGCACAATTAATTGATATTGACAATTCTATTCAAGTCTTTTGCAATAGAGGAACAAGCGGAATTGATGGAAGCACTTCTACAGCAATCGGTGCATCGGTTGGAAGCGAAAAACAAACCATTTTTGTTACTGGAGATATAAGTTTCTTATACGATAGCAATGCTCTGTGGAACTCTTATATTCCTAAAAACTTCAAGATTATTTTAGTTAATAATGGAGGAGGAGGAATCTTTAGAATTCTTCCTGGTCATCAAGAAAAACCGGTTTTCAATACCTATTTTGAAACTTCGCATAAATTGACTGCTGAGCATTTGGCAAAAATGTATGGTTTAAACTATATAACAGCTCACGATATTCAATCATTAGAAAACGGAATTCAGTATTTGTACAGTTCTAATGAAGTTCCGTGTATTCTAGAAATTTTTACACCAACAACTGAAAATGACCTTATTTTAAAACAGTACTTTAAATACTTATATTGATTGAAAGAAAATATTTGTTAAAATTATTGTTTTAAAGCTTACTTAATTATACATTTGGTCTATTATTCACCAATTTATATAATTATGAGCACAAGAGAGGATTTAATTAAAAAGTACACAGCTGATTTAAAAGAAAAATGCGGAATCACAGCTGATGAAGATTTATTGACAAAGGTTACAATTGCTTGCGGTCCGTCAATTTATAATGATGACGCTTCTACAGTGGCTTCTTCGCAACAATCAGAATTGGATACAGTAAAAAATAACTTTTTAATCAAGAAATTAGGTTTAATAGATGGTCCTGATTTGGATAAGGGAATTGATGCCGTTATGGAGAAATATGGAAAATCTAACAGACAAAAGTATAGAGCGGTAGTATATTACTTGCTGACTGTACACTTTAAAAAAGAAAGTATCTTCAAATAATCTAAGTTTGATGTAACTAAAAAATCCCTTTATAAACATATGTTTATAAAGGGATTTTCTCATTTTTCCCTACAAATCAAGTTTTGTTAAAATTAATTTCTTTGTACCGCGCCAAACTTCGTACCTTTGCGTCTCAGAACTTAGCAGTTCGACTGCTTAGAAACTTATAAAAATGCTAGAAATAGGAAAATACAATACGCTAACTATATTACGTGATACCAAAGTTGGTTTATTTTTAGGAGATCCAGAAAATGATCCAGATGGAGTTCACGACGTTTTGCTTCCAAATAAATATGTGCCAAAAGTATTTGAAATTGGCGAAGAATTAATCGTTTTTGTTTACTTAGATCACGAACAGCGACCAGTTGCGACAACTTTGGTTCCATACATTTTATTGAATGAATTTGCTCTTTTACGTGTAAACTACATCAATAATGTCGGCGCATTTATGGACTGGGGAATGGAGAAAGATATTTTGGTTCCGTTTAAAGAACAGGCGCGTCCAATGGAAAAAGGGAAACGCTATTTGGTTTATTTATATATGGACAAACAGACGAATCGTTTGGTGGCTTCGAGCAAAACCAATCAATTTTTGAGTAACGATACGTTGACGGTTGAAAAAGGGGAAGAAGTCGATTTGATAGTTTCTCATATTACCGATATGGGAATCAATGTTATTATAAATGAACGTCATAAAGGTCTTTTATACAAAGATGAAGTGTATGATGATTCGATAAGAACTGGAGACAGAATGCGTGGGTATATCAAAAATATTCGTCCTGACAATAAAATTGATGTAGCACTTCAGGCTCAAGGTTTTGAAAGCATTGAACCTAATGCCGAAAAAATATTAAGCGAACTGAGAGCTAGCAGAGGGTTTCTTAGATTGAATGACAATTCTCATCCTGAAGATATTAAAACCGTTTTGAAAATGAGTAAGAAATCATTTAAGAAAGCAATCGGAGCTTTGTATAAAGAAAAATTGATTGAAATTAAAGAAGACGGGATTTATCTTGTGAAAGAATAAAAATCTAGAAATTCCAATATTTAAAATTCCAAATTTCAAGACTGATTCAACACAATCCATTGGAATTTGGAGTTTAAAATTTGGAATTTATTTTGCGCTAGCAAAATTATTATAACACAAAAGGCTGCTCATTACAAGCAGCCTTTCGCTTTTTATTCAGTTTTAAAAAAAATTGTAATTAAAAAAAAACAGAAATAAAATAATTCGAGTCCATCTCAGAACAATAGCTTTACGAATTTTAGAAATTATTCCATTGATGGGTATGTCTTTTAAATAATAAATGTACCTATCTCAAAAGCAAAAAAATAAATTTCACGGCTCATCCATTGGTTTATAAAATAACTTTTAGAAAGTGCGAATTAGTACTTTTTTCCTCTTTTCGTTATCATTTCTATACTAATTATAGATACAATTCTAACATTTAACCTTAGGTGTTACTTTTTTCTTTTTGAAGTTTCGACAAACACATAAATCATTTGCTCTTTTAATTGAGGTTTGTTTGTGAAAACCCTAAAAAAATGAGCGACAAATTTTTTAAATTTTCTCAAAAAAATCATTTTTTAGGTTAATAAATCAGTGAAAGAAAATCAATCTGGAATCATTGAAATATTTTGTATCTCATTGATTTCTAGGCTGTAAAATTAAATATTATTTTTCTAAACTAATGTTAAAAAATGTTATTTTTTGTAAGTAAATACTAATTGTTAACATTGCACATCAATTTAGCAAAGACTTAAGGCAGATTGAGTAGGTAAAGTAGTAAAAATGCTTTATTTTTACCGTATAATTATTAAAACAAAAAATCAAAATGGAATGGATTACAGCCAGAGAATTTGAAGATATAACTTATAAAAAATGCAACGGAGTAGCAAGAATTGCCTTTAACAGACCAAATGTTAGAAATGCATTCCGTCCTAAAACTACTTCAGAATTATACCAAGCTTTTTACGACGCGCAAGAAGATACTTCAATCGGAGTTGTTTTGCTTTCTGCTGAAGGACCTTCAACAAAAGACGGAGTTTATTCTTTTTGCAGCGGTGGAGATCAAAATGCACGTGGACATCAAGGATATGTTGGAGATGATGGACAGCACCGCTTGAATATTCTAGAAGTGCAGCGTTTAATTCGTTTTATGCCGAAAGTGGTTATTGCTGTTGTTCCAGGTTGGGCTGTAGGTGGCGGACATAGTTTGCATGTAGTTTGCGATATGACGCTTGCCAGTAAAGAACACGCCATTTTTAAACAAACTGATGCAGACGTAACTAGTTTTGATGGCGGTTACGGATCGGCATATTTAGCTAAAATGGTGGGACAAAAAAAAGCACGTGAAATCTTTTTCTTAGGAAGAAATTATTCTGCTCAAGAAGCTTTTGAAATGGGAATGGTAAATGCTGTAATTCCTCATGACGAATTGGAAGCTACTGCTTACGAATGGGCTCAGGAAATTCTTCAAAAATCACCAACCTCTATAAAAATGCTAAAATTTGCAATGAACTTAACAGATGACGGAATGGTCGGACAACAAGTTTTTGCAGGAGAAGCAACTCGTTTGGCTTACATGACCGAAGAAGCTAAAGAAGGAAGAAATGCTTTCTTAGAAAAAAGAAAACCAAACTTCGGTGAAAATAAATGGATACCTTAATAATTTTAGATTTCTGATTTTAAATTTTCAATCTATAATTTTAAATCAGAATATAATAATCTAAAATATATATTCTAAAATCTAAAATTAAAACATGAAACATTGGATTGAAGCCGCTAGATTGCGCACATTACCTTTATCAGTTTCCGGAATTATAGTTGGGAGCATTTATGCTTTGTCAAATCCAACCGAAACTATCAATACGCCAACTGAAGTATTCAGCTGGAAAGTTTTTGGTTTTGCCTTATTGACAACATTAGGATTACAGGTTTTATCCAATTTTGCAAACGATTATGGAGACGGAGTAAAAGGTACTGATAATGCAGATCGAGTAGGGCCGCAACGTGCTATTCAGAGTGGTGTTATTACGCCTCAGGCAATGAAAAAGGCCATTATTATTACGTCATTTTTGACTTTGCTTTCTGCAATCATATTGATCTATTTTGCTTTTGGGAAAGACAATTTCGGATATTCTATCTTTTTTCTTCTATTAGGAATCGCAGCTATTGTAGCGGCAATTAAATATACCGTAGGTAATTCAGCGTATGGCTATAGAGGATTAGGAGATTTATTCGTTTTCATTTTCTTCGGATTAGTGAGTACTTTAGGCGTTAACTTTTTGTATGCAAAAGAAGTTGATCCGCTTTTAATCCTTCCTGCGGTAGCAATCGGATTGTTAAGCGTTGGAGTTTTGAACCTAAACAATATGCGCGATCAGGAATCTGATAAAAAATCTGGAAAAAACACAATCGTAGTACAGATTGGAGCTCAAAATGCCAAAAAATATCACTTTTTCTTGATTATTACGGCAATGGTTTTGGTGGTTGCATTTGCTATTTTAAGCGATTATAACTTTGACCAATACTTATTTGTACTCGCTTATATTCCGTTGACAAAACATTTAATCACGGTTTACAAAAATCAAGATCCAAAATTATTAGATCCAGAATTAAAAAAACTGGCATTGAGCACATTTTTGCTTTCTATATTACTTACAGTGTGTATGATTTCGCTAATTTCAGACATTATTGTAAACCTCTTTTTAGGAGGAAGATAAAAACAAATGTTTAACTTAAAAAGGTAAAAAAATGAAAATTACATACTACGGACACGCTTCATTAGGAATTGAAGTAGGAGGAAAATACATTATTGTGGATCCATTTATTACCGGAAACCCGCAAGCAGCATCAATCAACCTTAGCACAATAAAAGCCGATTATATTTTACTGACTCATGCACACCCTGATCACGTTTTAGATGTTGAGGCCATTGCTAAAAACACGAATGCAGTTATTGTCTCTAACGCTGAAATTGCAAGCTACTATGCCAAAAAAGGATTCAACTCACACCCAATGAATCATGGCGGAAGCTGGAAATTTGATTTCGGAAAAGTAAAATATGTAAATGCCATTCACTCAAGCAGCTTTCCTGAAGGTTCTTACGGAGGAAATCCTGGAGGTTTTGTTATTGAAGGCGAACATAAAAATATCTACATTGCCGGAGATACAGCATTGACGTATGATATGAAATTGATTCCGCTTCGCACAAAACTGGATTTAGCGATTCTTCCAATCGGAGACAATTTTACAATGGATATTGAAGATGCTATTATTGCATCAGATTTTGTAGAATGCGACAAAGTTTTAGGATATCATTATGATACTTTTGGCTATATCGAAATCAATCATGAAGAAGCAATTCGCAAATTTTTCGATAAGGGAAAAGATTTAATGCTTTTACCAATTGGAGATTCGATTGAATTATAATTGTCATCCTGAGCGGAGTCGAAAGAAGGAGCTAATCCCGCTTTCGGCTAAATTCCCGATTAACAAAAACTACGGCTAAAAAAACCTTGTTTTTCTAGATCGGGAGATACCGCCTCTATCGGGGCTAGGGCACTCAATTCCATAAGAAAGTGATTTGGCATAATCTATGTTAATTGAATTAAAGTTTTTTAAAGTAAAAATCATTTTAATCTGTGAAATCTGTGGCAATTAAAGCATCATCACAAAATACAACTTTCAAAAAAATCATTTTATTCCTATTTATCGCAATCTCCTGTAGCGCGCTTGCACAAAAAGACGGTTATTGGGATAAAGAGCGTGCTACAACAAAAGAAATTATGGTTCCGGCACGCGATAGAATTTCTATACCAACAGAAGATTTACCTGTTGGAACTACAGAAATTGTCTATAGAATTACCCTTTTAGATAAAAATCAAGAAATGGCCAATAGCTTGGTCTCTTTATTGAAAGCAATACCAGATCCAACAGGCGTAAGTCAAGGTTCTGCGGGCGCAGTGTTCTTGATGTCGAAAATTTCAGGAGATGATGAATGCACCTATTCGATTTTTACTTCTAATGAAAACGCGAAAAAATACGTTACGGACGGTAAAATCGATAAAGCCTGTTATTCTCAGGCAGAACCTGTGAGTAAAGACGCCAAGCGTTTATCTATTGGCAAATCTTCTTGTTTAAAAGAAAATATCAGTACAATCTGGTTTGGCTTTGAAAGCAAAAACTGGCTATTAAGTCAAAAAGTAGTTCTGGAAGTAGTGCCTTGGGTAGACACAAAACTAAACCGTGGCTGGAATCAAGACAACAAAAATGAAATTATCAGTTTATGCAAAACATCTACAATGGCACAGAAAATGGCCAATTCAGATGATTTTTGCGTTTGTATTTTGAATAAGATTATGAAACAATATCGTTATGATGAGTTTCAAAAATTATTAGCTGTCGAAAAAACAAAAGTCTACAAAGATTTTGGAAACAGCTGTTACAAAGATGCTGATATATCTAAAAATGTATTCAACGATTTAAGAACACAAGTCGTGTCTTTAATTAAAGCGCAAAAATATAATGAAGCAATTCCGAAATTAAATACAATTGTAAACGAAGGCAAAGCAACTGCTGTAGATTACAGTTCACTAGGTTATTGCTACATTTTGACTAAGCAATATGCAAAAGCATTAAAAGTGCTTCAAGAAGGAGAAAAGCTGGATGATACAGAATTATTGGTCAAATTAAATTTAGCACATACTTATTTGGTAAGCGATGATTATAGCGCTGCCAAAGCGATTTACAAAAAATATCAGTCTCAAAACGTAACGGACAGTTTGAGCTGGGTTGCAAAAACAAAACTCGATTTTCAAGCTTTTGAGAAAGCAGGTCTGCCTTCAAAAGATTTCGAAAAAATCTTAAAATTATACAATTAAGTTTCTAAGTTACTGAGATACTAAGATGCTAAGTAACTTAGATGTAAGATGCTTTGTAAAGCATCTTTTTTTAACTGAGCAACTCAGCATCTTAGAATCTTAGAATCTTAGCACCTCAAAAAATGAACGCATCATATCATAAATACTTACTAGAATTTAAACGCCCGTCTGGAACTTCCCGAGGAATTATGACCGAGAAAGAAACTTGGTTTATAATACTAGAAGAAAATGGAAAAAAAGGAATAGGAGAGTGTGGCATTCTGCGTGGCTTAAGCGCAGATGACCATCCAGATTACGAAGAGAAACTAAAGTGGGCTTGCGATAATATTCATTTAGGAGAAACAGCACTTTGGAATGCCTTATTAGAATTTCCTTCCATACAATTCGGAATAGAAATGGCTTTTTTATCGCTTAAAAGTGAAAATTCATATCTTTTATTTCCCTCTAATTTTACTGATGGTACAAATTCAATTGCCATAAACGGATTAGTTTGGATGGGTGAATCTGCATTTATGAAACAGCAGATTGAAGAAAAATTGGCCGATGGTTTTAGCTGTATAAAACTTAAAATTGGAGCTATTGATTTTGATAAAGAATTAGAATTACTGCAATTTATTAGAAGCCATTTTTCTGTAGGAGAAATAGAAATCAGAGTAGATGCAAATGGTGCTTTTTCTTCAAAAGAAGCTTTAGATAAACTGAATCAATTAAAACAATTTCAGCTTCATAGCATAGAACAGCCTATCAAAAAAGGCCAAATCGTAGAAATGGCTCAATTGTGTAAACAAACGCCATTCCCAATTGCTTTAGACGAAGAATTAATCGGCGTATTTTCGTTTGAGGAAAAAGAAAAATTGCTTCAAGAAATTAAGCCTCAATACATCATTTTAAAACCAAGTTTCATTGGTGGTTTTCGTGGTACGCAAGAATGGATCACTTTAGCAGAAAAATACAATATCGGCTGGTGGATTACATCTGCATTAGAAAGCAATATCGGACTGAATGCGATTGCACAATGGACATTTACATTAAACTCAGACATGCCGCAAGGTTTGGGAACGGGGGCATTATATACTAATAATATAGATTGTCCGCTTGAAGTAAAAAAAGGTCAGCTTTGGTACAATGCTTCTAAGAATTGGGAAAAGTTATCAAGTCTCTAAAGTGCTAAGATTTTTTTATGCTCTAAAAGTTGACTAAATCTCAACTTTTGTTTTCTTGAGACTTAGAATTTTAGCACCATAGAAACTTAGTGTCTTTTTTACTCTTTTCCCCCCAACAAACTATCCTGCCAATCTTTCAATTCCTTCCATTTTCCTTGATAAGCCATTAATGCTTGTTTAGCCCAAGTACTAGGATTATGCATCGCATAGTTTTCTCCGCCGGCATCCAAAATAGCTTGTAACTTCTCTGTGGAAGCTTGCGAAAGGTTTTGCCACGTTTTTATTCCTGCCTCGATAAATAAAGATTCTATTTTTGGACCAATTCCTTCTACTATTTTCAAGTCATTTTCCTTTATTTTTTTTCCTAAAGCATTTGAGGCTAATGCAGGTTCAAACGGAATTATTTCAGGAATTACTGTTTTATTTTTCGCAGCAAGTTCTGCTTCTAATTTTAAGATTCTTGAGTTTAAATTTTTTGTATGCGCTTTGCAAACATCTAAATCAGCTTGAAGAGATGCTGAAAGAGCATTATCATTCTTAAAAGTAATTTTTCCTAGTATGTAACCTAAAATCCCGCAGATTACACCTAGTGCTATTGGTATTACAACATAAGGCACATTCATGATCGTTTTATTTTAGAGTTTAAACTATAGTAAGTTTTTAGTTATGTAAAAGATTATTTTAGACTGATAACTAGTTGTTTGACGAGGAATGAATTCTATCAAAATTACTTAAAATAATAATTGCAAGATGTTAACAATCAGTTATTTTGATGCTTATTTCAATATGACAAAAAGCATCAATTAACATATTTTTCATTTTTTATAAGTTCAAGGGCTTGATTAAAATGAGTAACTTGCATAAAAATAATCTAGAATTAAAATGGTTGAAATAGAAAGAAAGTTTCTTGTAAAATCTGACGCATACAAGAATAAAGCTTTTACTCAGAATAAAATTGCTCAAGGCTATTTGAGTTCTGCTCCCGAGCGAACGGTTAGGGTTAGAATTAAAGGACACAAAGGCTTTATAACCATAAAGGGAATAAGCCATAGCGGCGGTATGTCTCGTTTTGAATGGGAAAATGAAATTCCGCTTGATGAAGCTCAGGAATTATTAAAATTATGCGAAAAAGGCAAAATTGAAAAAACACGCTACGAAATACAATCTGGAGAACATGTAATTGAAGTCGATGAATTTTATGGAGAAAATGAAGGCTTAGTAATGGCTGAAATTGAACTAAATTCTGAGGATGAAGTTTTTGAAAAACCAGAATGGCTTGGAGAAGAAGTTACAAACGACGAAAGATATTACAACGCTTATTTAAGCAAAAATCCTTATAAAGACTGGCAAAAGTAAAATGACAGAATCAATATATGACCTTGTTATTGTAGGAGGCGGACCGATTGGGCTTGCCTGTGCAATAGAAGCAGAAAAGAAAAATTTAAAATATGTAATTATAGAAAAGGGCGCGATCGTTAATAGTATTTTTAACTATCCGCTTTACATGACCTTTTTCTCTACCGCAGAAAGATTAGAAATTGGCGGCATTCCGTTCAATTGTCTGGCACCAAAACCAGGACGACAAGAAGCTTTGGAATATTATAGAAATATTCACCGCTATTTCAAATTCAATATTAATTTATTTGAAAAAGTAACTGATATATTGAAAAGTCAAGGCATTTTCAATATAACGACCGATAAACGTAATTACGAATCTAAGAATGTTATAATAGCAACTGGCTTTTATGATATTCCGATTGAAATGAATGTTTCAGGAGAAAATCTTCCAAAAGTCCGCCATTATTATAAAGAAGCACACGAATATGCGTTTAGAAAAGTTTTGGTTGTCGGAGCCAATAATTCTTCGGTAGATGCTGCTTTGGAATGTTGGAGAAAAGGAGCAGAAGTGACAATGGTTATTCGTAAAAACGAAATTAATAACCGCGTAAAGTATTGGGTAAAACCTGATATCGAAAATCGAATTGCCGAAGGAAGCATTAAAGCTTATTTTGAATCTAATATTACCGAAATCCGTGAAAATGAAGTAGAAATTCAAACACCAAACGGAAAAGTTACAATTGAAAATGATTTTGTTTTGGCGCTAACGGGCTACAAACCGGATTTGAATTTTCTCGAAAAAATCGGAATTCAGCTTTCTAATGACGAACTGAAAATCCCTGTTTATAACCCAGAAACGATGGAAACTAATGTAGAAGGTTTATTTCTTGCCGGAGTAGTTTGTGGCGGAATGCAGACTCATAAATGGTTTATAGAAAACTCGAGAGTTCATGCTAATATGATTGTAGATTTTATAAGCTCAAAGTAAAAAGTTTGCCACGAATTGCACGAATTTGCACAAATTTTATAAGTTTAGTTTTTACTTTATAAAAAGAAATTAGCGTAAATTCGTGTAATTCGTGACAAAAAAAACTTTTATGAACTACAAGACAACATAGAACAGCCAACCTTAGTTCTAGCCCAATCTGGACGTTTTGCAAACCATTTTTCAGATTCAGGTTGTTCGTCATACGGATTTTTCAAAAGCTGAAACAATTCATCAACCAAAGAATAATCCTCTTTATCTGCAGCATCAATTGCTAATTGTGCCATATAATTTCGCAGTACATATTTTGGATTAATCTGGTTCATTTTTTCTGAACGTTCATCATCCGAAAGTTCTTCTGCATTTAATCTTTTCAGATATACAGTAAACCATTTTTGCCAAGCATCTAGAATATTTTCTTTTATTTCTTCTGGAATATAAAAAGCATATTCTATTTTTTCGAATGCTTGTTCTACAGAATCATCTTTTTTAATCTTGCTCAGATTTCTAAAAAAGATAGTCATATCCGTTTCTGATAACTGTAAAATTTCTTCTAAACCTTTAATAATTTTATCGTCAGCTTCGCTTGAAGTAAATATTCCTAGTTTACTCAAAAACATTGTTTTGTAATCCTTTTCAAAGTCAGTTATAAATGTGTCTAGGATTTTTTCTAAAGGCTCAGCTTCATTAATTAATGGATAAATAGCATTTGCCAATTGAAACAGATTCCATTGAGCAACATGAGGCTGATTTCCGAAACGATATCTTCTGTTTTGACTGTCTGTTGTGTTTGGAGTCCAGTCAGGGTCATAATTTTCCAACCAACCATATGGGCCATAATCGATCGTAATTCCATGAATCGACATATTATCAGTATTCATTACACCATGAACAAATCCAACACGTTGCCAGTGTAAGATCATTTCACGCGTTGTATCAGCCACTTTTTGGAAGAATTTCAAATATTGCTCTTTTGGTTCTCCTGTGATTTCAGGGAAATAATGTTTGATTGTAAATTCTACAAATTGCTTTAAGTTTTTCAACTCATTTCTGGCTGTTAACATTTCGTAACTTCCAAAACGAATAAAAGAAGGAGCTACTCGGCAAACTACTGCACCTTTTTCATAAGCTGGGTTTCCGTTATACAAAATATCCCTTAAAACCTGATCTCCAGATAGAACAAGTGAAAGCGATCGAGTAGTGGGAACTCCCAAATAATGCATTGCCTCGGCACATAAATACTCTCTTATCGAAGAACGTAAAACAGCCAAACCATCTGCAGTTCTTGAATAAGGAGTTTTTCCAGCGCCTTTTAATTGCAGAGTATAAAACCTATTGTTATTTTCAACTTCTGTTAAATTGATAGCACGGCCATCGCCCAATTGTCCTGCCCAATTTCCAAATTGATGCCCTGCATAACACATGGCATACGGCTTAGTTTCCGGAAGAATCTCTTTTCCAGAAAAAACATTTAAAAACTCTTCTGATTGAATTTCATCTTTAGAAATACCAACTAATTCAGCAACTTCTTCAGAAGCGTGAATCAATTTTGGATTTGAAGGCTGTGTCGGATTTACGTACGAAAACAGCGTATTTTTTACCTGACGAATTTCATTTGTCAAGTCAGGATCTGCTGGTAATTCGGCAGTAAATCGATTATTTATTTTTAGATTTTTCATTTTGTTTTCTTTCTATATGCCACAGATTACAAAGATTAAAAAGATTTTCTGTGTTATCTATTTGCCACGAATTGCACAAATTTTCACGAATGTTTTTTCAACTAAATCCAAAAATTAGTGGAATTTTGTGCAATTCGTGGCAAACAAAAAAAAATTTAATCTGTGACAAACTTAAAAATTAGCCAATTAGCATATTAGCGTACATTTTTTTAAGCTTTTGAATTTTTGGATCAATTACCACTTGGCAATATCCAGCTTCTTGATTTTCATTATAATAGTTTTGATGATAATCTTCGGCTTCGTAAAAAACTTCAAAAGGTTTTAATTGCGTTACAATTGGATCTGCATAAGCAGGTTGCACTTCTTCTAAAACTTTTTCTGCAATTTCTTTTTGCGTATCATCGTGATATAAAATTATGGAACGATATTGTGTTCCGCTATCGCCTCCTTGGCGATTTAAAGTTGTTGGATCATGACTTGTCATGAAAATGAAAATTAAGTCATGATATGAAATTATGTCAGGGTTGAAAGTCACTTGAATCACTTCGGCGTGTCCAGTTCTTCCTGTACACACTTCACGATAAGCAGGATTCTTTATAAATCCGTCTGAATAACCCGATTTTATTGATTCTACACCTTTTAATCGCTGGATTACAGCTTCTATACACCAAAAACATCCGCCACCAAAGGTAGCTACTGATAAATTTCCCATAAATAATACTTTCTTTAAAGTTTAATGCCTATTAATTCGATAGGATATTATGATAATTTATTAAAAAAAAGTTGTTTTAACTAAAAATACTAAACGGTAATATAGTGTTTGAAGTTTACTATTGATAAATTCGCAATTTTATAAAAAACTATATATATTTGCAGTCAAACACAAGGCACAACTAATGAATAGCAAAAATAGTACCATGACACTGGAAACTTATTTTCAGGAATTTAGAAAGAATATTGTCGGTATAAATCAAGAATTTACTTCGCCTTATGGCAGAAAATCAATAATTTACACAGATTGGACTGCCAGCGGAAGACTATATCGTCCGATTGAAGAAAAACTATTAAATCAGTTTGGTCCTTTTGTCGCTAATACTCATACCGAAACTACTGTATCTGGTACTGCTATGACAAAAGCATATCATCATGCCAGACATATTATTAAGCGTCATGCCAATGCAAACAACGATGATGTTTTAATTACGGATGGAACTGGAATGACTGGAGTTATCAATAAATTTCAGCGTATTTTAGGTTTGAAAGTTCCTGAGAATTTAAAGAGTTTTACCAATGTTCCTGCAGAAAAAAAACCTATTGTTTTTATTTCTCATATGGAACACCATTCTAACCAAACTTCATGGTTGGAAACTATTGCAGATGTTGAGATTATTCCGTCTTGCGAAAAAGGTCTTTTTAATTTAGAGAATCTTGAAGCTTTACTAGAAAAATATAAAGATAGAACTATCAAAATTGCTTCTATTACTGCCTGTTCGAATGTTACGGGTTTAAGAACTCCTTTTCACGAAGCGGCAAAGTTAATGCATCAATATAATGGTGTCTGTTTTGTTGATTTCGCTTGTTCTGGTCCTTATGTGGAAATTGATATGCACCCAGCTGATCCAGAAGCTTATTTGGACGCCATTTTTATGTCACCTCATAAATTCCTTGGCGGTCCTGGAACTTCAGGCGTTTTAATTTTCAATAAAAAATTATACAATAACATGATTCCTGATTGTCCAGGCGGAGGAACAGTAAGCTGGACAAATCCGTGGGGAGAGCATAAATATATTGATAATATTGAAGATCGTGAAGATGGCGGAACACCTGGTTTTCTTCAAGTCATCAAAACTGCGTTGGCAATTGAGCTAAAAGAGGAAATGGGAATTGAAAACATTATGGAGCGTGAACATGAAATTGTCGATTATGTTTTCTCTGAATTGGAACCAGTTTCGAATATCAAAATTTTAGCTGGACAACACAAAGAACGTCTTGGGGTAATTTCATTTTTCATTGATGATCTTCATTTTAATTTAGGGGTTAAAATCTTAAACGACCGTTTTGGAATCCAAACTAGAGGAGGATGTAGTTGTGCAGGAACTTATGGCCATTACTTATTGCATGTTGATCAGGAAACTTCAAATAAATTGGTCAACGAAATTACTATTGGTGATTTGATCAAAAAACCAGGATGGATTAGAATGTCAATTCACCCAACTACAACCGATGAAGAAATTGCTTTTGTTTGCAAGAGCATAAAAGAATTAGCGGCCAATCATAAAACTTGGGCTTTGGATTATTCTTATGATAAAAATCGAAATGAGTTTATTCATAAAGACGCTACTTCGTTTGAAGACGAATTGGTTGAAAGCTGGTTTAAATCTTAGATTTTACTAAAAAAGTCAATAAAGATTTTTTAGCCACAGATTATACTGATTAGCGCAGATTTTATTAAATCCTTTTAATCTTTATAATCTGTGGCTAGTTTTTTAACGCAAAGAGCGCAAAGATTTTTTTTAAGCTTTCTTGATTATCTGTGTGGTTATTGAGGTCGCAAAGTTATAAACTCGACAGGTTTAAAAACCTGTCGAGTTTGTTTTTTTAATTTTTTAAAAGGAAATTAAATCTTTTGAAATTGTTTCAGCGCAGAAAGAGCTTGCGATTGTACTTTTTTCTGGAAAAAACCAGTCCAGCCTAATAAATAACCGGTAAGTCCAAAGGCTTGTTTAGACCATTTCCAGACATCAAAATTATCGGTATGTTTGATAATTAAGCCGTCTTGAAAGATAAATTCGGCTGAAATTTTATTAATGACTTTTCTGTTTGTTTTGCTAAAATTGTAAGTAGCAATCCAATTTGCAGAACCTGTTGTGTCGTCTGCCTTAACATTTGAAAATTCAATTTTTAAGTTGCCTTTACTTTTTAACAACAGCATTTCCCACATTTTAGAAACCTGTTCTTCTTTTAACAAACCAAAAGCTGGATCTATAAAATGAACTTTCGGATGATAGCATTCGCTCATGGTTTTAGCGTCGGCATTCGCGAAAGCGGTATAAAATTTTGTAATCAAGGCTTCATTTGAGTTCATAAAAAAATATTTATGTTAAATATAAGATTTATTATATTAAAAAATCACTATAAATCACTAATTTCTTTAGCTGTATCAAATGTTTTTTTAGATTTATCAAACGCTGTAGAGAAATATTTCACTTTGCTATAAGCTGTAAAATGCCCAGTTAGATTTCCTGAGATATCTGGTCCGCCTGCAATGATGAATCTTATCGCATAAATATCTGTCTTTTTAAGCTTCAGCCATTCTGCGGGTGTAAAATAATAGTAAGCAGTTGTTTTGCCGTCTGCCGATTCTTTTACATTTTTATCTGTGCAAGCAATGACATCGGCATTTGTCAAATCAACGTAAACGCCTCCAGCAATTTTTGCTTTGTCGCTCGCCGTAGAAATGGTTAGTTTTAAAATACCGCCTTTTGCTGTTTTAGCTATCTGTACATTTATCTCACCAGAATACGCATATTTTTCGCAGATAAATGTATATTCTTGTGTTGCGGGATATGGCGCAGAGCCTTTTACGCTCATAGTTTGCTGTGCAGAAGCAAATGTTGAAATAAATAATAAAAGAAGAAGCGGTAGTTTAAAATTCATAAGTATTATAATTTATTGATCGGCTAACTTGGCATCAAATTTTTCATCCCAATCCATAGATTTTATGGCAGAAATGAGATTGTCTTCATTTACAAAGATGCGCAATTCTTTATTGGCAACTTTTTTGGTGTACAAAGCATGATAGCGGTAAATGACTTCATGTTTGGTTTTGTAAACTCCATCTAATTTTAAATCTATAAAACTTCCGTAGTATTGTCTAAATCTTTGGCAGGTTTTGGTTAAACGCTCTTCTGTTGTGTTTTCCATAACCGATTTAGTTACTTCCGTTTCATTAAAAGGTTTAAATTTTGAAGTATTACAAGTTTCTAAAACTCTCTTCCCTAAATCATAGGCTTTTCGCTGCTGATTTGCATTTACTTCTGCTGTAGAAACTTTTTTAATTTTTAAATCTTCAGTATCTCTGCTAACGGTTTTAGATTTACATCCAATTAATAACAACAAACATATAATCAATCCTGCTTTCTTCATAACTATTTAAGTAATTTTTAATAATAAGTTAGGATCGGGACAATTTTCGATATAGAAGTTTAGGTCTTTTGTGTTGCAGACTCCAGGATAGTCTCCCCAATAATCTCCAATGTTGTGGATAATCTGAAAATGGACATGAGGTGCATAATCGCCATTTACAGAGGCTCTTCCTAAGGTTGCAATTTTTTCGCCTTTCTTAAAATTGTCTCCGACATTTAAATTCTCTATACTTTCTAACGACAAATGTCCGTATAAAGTATAAAATTTTTCATTTTCTACTTCATGTTCCAATATAATAGTAGGGCCATAGTCGCCCAAACCAATATTATTTTTAAAACTATGCACTGTACCGTCAAGGGCTGCAAGTACAGCAGTTCCAGCTTCTGCCCACAAATCTAATCCGATGTGAATATTGCGTTCGGGTTTTGAGGCATCTAAAAAAATGGGACTTCTTTGATATAGAAATCTCCCTTCTATATAACCTCCAAATGCAACTTTGGCGTTGTTTTCTTTTAAGAAACTTGAAATATATTTTTCAAAATCTTCTGAAGTATCTAATTTCTGATTTACCAGTTCTTGATTCGAAACCGATAAATTTAAAGGTACATATTCAGAAAGATTGATTGAGGTATCAATAACTTTAGTAGGTGGTAAGGCGTTTAAGATTGAGGCAAGGGGTTTCATAAAATTAAGCTACTTTATTTATAATTATTAATTCGTTATGTACTTCTATGCGAGGCAGCATTTTTGCTTTAAACATTTTCGGATTTACTTCGGCAACATATTTTCTGTTTCTAACATTGTGAGCTTCGTCCAATATCATGGTATTGAACAAAACAAAACCATTATCTTTTAAAATGGTACAAACTCTATCAACAAAAAACTTTTCAAACAAAAAATTCGGCATATGCGTATCTTCAAAAATGTCTATAATAATGAGATCGTATTTGTCTTTTGTCTTGAGCACAAATTCAAATGCGTCATCAATAACAACTTCTAACTGCTTAATTTGATTAAGATTAAAATACTCATTGGCAATCTGAATCATATCAGGATCGATTTCAACTCCTGTAATTTTTTCTTTGTATGCAATCTCGTCTACTAAAGTTTTAACCACACTTCCACCGGCAACTCCCAATAGCAGAATATGTTCCATTTCTAAGATTTTATCGTAACCAATATTTCGAAGTCCATACCTTAATATACGTTGTAGACTTCCGTATGAATAATTTGTGTTTTCAGTATCTAATACTAATTCGCCATTTGCCCATGTAACTTCGATCATTTTGCTTCTGGCTGATTTTTTCTTAAATATTTTTATTGGAATTATATAACTGAAAAATTTTCGAATCATTTTTTATGCTTTTACTCAAATTTACCATTAAATCTTTTATTTTGCACCAAATATTAAATCTTTCATGAAAAAACTATTATACAAATTCATCTTTTACAAGCTAATGGGCTGGAAGATAGTGGGAATGGAAAATGCTGAAATAAAAAAATGTGTATTAGTAGTAATGCCTCATACCAGTAATCATGACTTTTATATAGGTCTATTAACTCGTGGCATATCTGGATTGCAGATGAATTTTGTAGCAAAGAAGGAGTTATTTAAATTCCCCTTTGGTTTTTATTTTAGAAATGTCGGCGGAGAGCCGCTAGATCGTACTGGAGGATTGAATAAAGTGGATGCGATTGCTTCTATTTTTGATAGAAAAGAAATCTTCCGTTTGGCTGTCGCTCCAGAAGGAACCAGAAAAAAAGTTAACGAAATAAAAACAGGATTTTATTTTATCGCGCTTAAAGCGAATGTGCCAATTGTTCCCGTTGCTTTTGATTGGGATAAAAAAGAAGTCAATATTGGCAAACCATTTTATCCGACTGGAAATTACGAAGCCGATTTTGAAATTTTGAAAAAGCATTATGAAGGAGTTGAAGGTAAAATTCCTGAAAATGGCATCAAACTGTAATTTTTGAGAATTTTTCTAAACTCGTGAGAATCGCGTATTTGAAAAATTTCTTGACAAAGATTCAAATACACGCTAATTTTTGCATTATGGAGAATAGGCCTTAAATGTGCCGTTTTTATAGAATAAGACGATTTTTTCAATTTCACCATCTTCCAAATTGAAATTTTCGTTGTTTAGAACAGGAGATTTTTTGGTTTCTCTTTTTTCTTCTTCAGAATTTATTTCTATACCTGAAAATAAATCATTTTCCACATTCTGATTCGATAGAATAGGAGAAGATGATTTTTGAGTTTCAACAGCTTCTTCACTATTACTTTTAGGGAAAGTTCCTCTCCCTATCAAAATCCAATATAAATCTACATCTGGAAAAACTTCTAGAATTTTCATTACAAAATCTAAACTTGGCTTATTTCTTCCTGATAAAAGATGAGACATGCTAGAACGTTGCACACCAATTTTATCGGCAAAAGCAGATGCGTTTAAACCATAATATTCCAATACAGATTCAAGTCTTTTTACAAAATCATCTATGTTTACCATTGTAAATTCGTGCTTTAAATTCTTCCATTTACAAATGTAAACAAAAAGAAAGAGTATTTGGATATCATTGTTGTAATTTTAATTAGAGTTCATTTTTATGTTAAATTTAAAATTTAGATAGATAATTGCAACTAACTGAAATTTATTTATTTAAGTGTTTATCTATAATGTAAAAATATCAATTGAAGCAAGTTATAAAGATTAATGTTAAAACTCTTCAAAAACTGTTTACAATTCTAAATTATTATTTTTTTAATCAGTTTACAATTGTAATAATAAAGATGTTTACTTTTGTAAACTAATCGAAATACAATGAATTTAGAACAGCTTTTTACACAATACAAGGAACAGTCCATATCTGGCAGATATCTAACTTTAGATCATATTAAACCACTTTTAGATAAGTTAAATACAAATGGTCAAGTACAGATTATTGGCACATCTGTTTTAGGAGAACCTATATATAGCTACCAAATTGGAACGGGTAAAACGCGAGCATACCTATGGTCGCAAATGCACGGAAATGAAAGTACAACTACAAAAGCTTTATTTGATTTCATTAATTTACTGAATGACGATACCGATTTTGCTAAACAAATGCTGAATACGTTCACATTTTACTGCATTCCAATGCTTAATCCGGATGGAGCAAGACTTTATACTAGAGCAAACGCAAACGAAATTGACTTAAATCGTGATTCGCAAGATTTGACTCAACCTGAGAGTAAAGTGTTACGCCAGATTTTTGAAGAATTTAAACCTGATTTCTGCTTTAATCTTCACGATCAGCGTACCATATTTGGAGCAGGAACAACAGGAAAACCTGCAACAGTATCTTTTTTAGCCCCATCTTATAACGACGAAAGAGATGTAAACGATAATAGATTAAAAGCCATTAATATAATTGCAGGAATCAATGAAGAACTGCAAAAATATATTCCTGGACAAGTTGGACGTTTTGATGACTCCTTCAATATTAATTGTATAGGAGACACTTTCCAGTTTTTAGGCGTGCCGACCATATTATTTGAGGCAGGACATTTTCCAAAGGATTATGAGCGAGAAATCACGAGGAAGTTCATATTTTTCTCGTTAATTTTAAGCTTCAAACTGATATGCGAAAACGATTTAGTTGACAATAGATTTTCCGAATATTTGAATATTTCACAAAATAATGTGGTTTTTTATGATTTTATGTATAAAAATGTCAAAATAAATTATGATGGTATCGAAATTATTACGAATTTTGTCGCACAATACAAAGAAGAATTAATCGAAAATAAGATTCATTTTAACGCTTACATAGTTGAAGTAGGCGAATTGGAAAATTATTTTGGTCATTATGAATACGACGCAAAAGGAGCAGAATATTCGGACGATTTTCAAAACTTTCCAAAAACGGGTCAGAAAGCAAATTTTTATTTAAATAAAAATGTTAAATTTGTTAACGGATTAATAAAAAGTTAATTTTTATGTGAATTTGTTGTTTTTTATATATAATTTTATACTTTGTAATAGCAATTAGTAATATTAATTAAACAATTATGAGTAAATTTCGTTTAGATGAAGTAGATCACCAGATTTTAGATATGTTAATAGACAATACGAGAGTTCCGTTTACTGACATTGCAAAAAAACTTTTGATATCTGCTGGTACAGTACACGTTAGAGTTAAAAAGATGGAAGATGCCGGTATCATCATGGGATCTTCATTAGCCTTAGATTACGATAAATTAGGTTATTCATTTATTGCTTATGTAGGGGTTTTTCTTAATAATACATCTCAAACTAAATTTGTATTAGAAAGAATCAATCAAATTCCATTCGTAACTGTAGCTTCTGTAACTACAGGAAAATTCAACATCTTTTGCAAAATTAGAGCAAAAGACACTAAGCACGCGAAAGAAGTTATCTTTATGATTGACGATATTGATGGTGTTTACAGAACAGAAACAATGATTTCATTAGAGGAAAGTATAAACGATAAGAAGCGTTTGATGCATACTATTTTCAAAAATATGTAAGAACTTTTCTTGAATGCTATATTAAAATATACCTCAAGTTTATTCTTGGGGTTTTTTTATGACTAATTAACCAACCAACTATAACACGATTATGTATACGTTGCCAAAAATTGAGCGTTTTAATCAAGACGTTCTCTCAAAATACCACATTTATAATAGTGTTTTTATAACATTACCCTTTGATTCTATAGATAATACTGGAGTTTTACTTCCTTTATTTACAGAAACTTGCGAAACGGGCTTTAAAAAACAAGAAACACCAAAAGAAATTGTTGATTTCTTCTCAAATAAATATTTGAATAACGCTTCTGAAGAGGAAAAAATCGATCTTATGTTT
This sequence comes from Flavobacterium sp. F52, assembly GCF_000278705.1. Lineage (NCBI taxonomy): Bacteria > Pseudomonadati > Bacteroidota > Flavobacteriia > Flavobacteriales > Flavobacteriaceae > Flavobacterium > Flavobacterium sp. F52. The sequence goes on from NZ_AKZQ01000040.1 coordinate 84,742, forward strand.
CGATTTATTCAATATATTGAACGCCAGATTGTATTGTTTGATGCTATTGAAGACGCAGCTTTTCCAGAAGTTAACAACATGGAGGGACGCGGGTCTCTTCGCGACATCAAAGAAAAATCGGACGCTAAAGAAAAGGATGAAGAATTAAGCGAATTTCTAGAAAGTTTTAATGTTCGTACCGTTTTAACAGCGCATCCAACTCAGTTTTATCCTGGTCCAGTTTTAGGAATTATAAATGATTTGACAGAAGCAATTCGTCAAAATGATTTGCTGAAAATTAAACAATTACTAGCTCAGCTTGGAAAAACTCCTTTCATTCAAAAAGAAAAACCAAATCCTTACGATGAGGCGGTAAGTTTAATTTGGTACCTTGAAAATGTATTTTATGCAACTGCAGGAGAAATTGTGCATTACCTGCAAAAAAATATTTTAGAAGGAAATCCAATTCATAACCAATTAATCAAACTTGGTTTCTGGCCAGGAGGTGACCGTGATGGAAATCCTTTCGTTACTACAGATATTACACTTAAAGTGGCAGATCGTTTACGTACCTCAATTTTAAAGTGTTATTATGTAGAAATGAGAAATCTAAAGCGCAAGCTAACTTTCTCAGGAGTAGATGATTTAGTAGCAGAACTTGAACATAAACTTTACCGTTCTGTATTTTATTCTAAAGGAGATATTTTTATCACTTTAGATGAATTACTAACACAACTGAATAAAATTAGAGCTATAATTATTGAGAAACATCAATCTTTATATTTGGACGAATTAGATGCGCTTTTGGTAAAAATAAATTTGTTCGGATTCCATTTTGCGACTTTAGATATTCGTCAGAATAGTAAAATTCATAATGCAGTTTTCAAAGATGTTGTCAATTATTATTTGAATTCTGGCTCAGATATTTTTCCTAAAAATTATTTCGAATTGACGGAAGATCAAAAAATCAATGTTTTATCGAAAGTTAAAGGAAAACTTAATCCAGCGGATTTTGAAAATGAAATTACTAGATATACTTTAGAATCTGTTCAGGCTATTAAAACAATTCAGCAAAATAATGGAGAAGAAGGAGCAAACCGTTATATCATTAGTAATAACGAAAGTGCCCTGAATGTTATGGAGACTTTTGCCATGATTCGTTTGAATGATTGGGAAAAACCAACTGTAGATATTATTCCGCTTTTTGAGTCTGTAGACGATTTGCAAAATGCGCATACTATTATGGAGCAATTGTACACCAATCCAGAATATGCGAAACATCTGAAATCGAGAGGGAATAAACAAACTATTATGCTTGGATTCTCTGATGGAACAAAAGATGGCGGGTATTTAATGGCTAACTGGAGCATTTATCAAGCTAAAATTTCGTTGACCAAAATTTCTAGAGAATACGGAATTAAAGCGATTTTTTTTGATGGACGTGGCGGACCTCCAGCGCGTGGCGGTGGAAAAACACATAAATTTTACGCTTCTCTTGGTCCAAAAATTGAAAACAATGAAATTCAAATTACAGTTCAAGGTCAAACGATCAGCTCTAATTTTGGAACTTTAGATTCTTGCCGTTATAATATTGAAAACTTATTGAGTGCTGGTGTTACAAACCAAGTATTTAGTAAAGAGAAAAATGAATTGACAGCAGAAGAAACTCAAATCTTAACTGATTTGGCTAATTTGGGTTATGATAAATATTTAAGCTTCAAAAATCATCCGAAGTTTATTCCGTACTTAGAAAAAATGAGTACTCTGAAATATTACTCAAAAACTAATATTGGAAGCCGTCCTTCAAAAAGAAGCAAATCTGAGTCATTGGATTTTGCTGATTTAAGAGCAATTCCATTTGTGGGTTCATGGAGCCAGTTAAAGCAAAACGTTCCAGGATTCTTTGGAGTGGGTTCTGCTTTAAAACATTTTGAGGAAACTGGACAATGGAATAAAGTAAGTGATTTGTATCATAATTCTTTATTTTTCAAAACATTGCTTGAAAATAGTATGATGTCATTAGCAAAATCATTTTTACCATTGACAGCTTATATGAAAAATGATCCTGAGTTTGGTGAATTCTGGCAGATTATCTATGATGAATTCTCAGAAACAAAACGCCTTTTATTGAAAATTGCTGGGCATAAAACATTGATGGAAAATTATCCTGATGGTATTGCTTCAATTCAGATTAGAGAGCGCATTGTTTTACCGTTATTAACTATTCAGCAATATGCTTTATTGAGAATCAACGAATTAAACAAAGCAGAAACTCCAAACGAAGAATTGGTTAAAGTTTATGAGAAAATCGTAACAAGATCATTATTTGGTAATACGAACGCAAGTAGAAACTCAGCTTAAAATATAAAAATGAAAGCAGCAGAATTATTAGAGAATGAATATTCAGGTCATTTTGGTACTTATATCAAAGCGGCTGGAGATGGAATTTTGATTGAAGATTTAGAAATTTCGCTTCACGAGTTTATCCGATTTGTGCAAAATATTCCAATGGATAAATTTGATTATCGATATGCAGAAGGAAAATGGACGATAAAAGATATTATTCAGCATGTTATTGATACAGAACGAATTTTTGCCTATCGCGCTTTACGTTTTTCAAGAAATGATAAAACGCCTTTGCCAAGTTTTGAAGAAAATGATTATGCAGACAATACAGATTCAAATAGCAGAAGCATTCAAGATTTGCTTACTGAATTTTCAGCTGTAAGACATTCAACTTTATTGTTTTACAAAAGTTTATCTGAAGAACAGCTAAAGCGAATTGGAACTGCTTCAGGAAATCAGATTTCCGTTCGTGCTTTGGGTTTTGTCATGATTGGACATCAGAAACACCATCATAAAGTTTTTGAAGAGAGGTATTTGTAAAAAATAAATATTTAAAAATTTAAAATCCCAAAATCCATATCGTTGGAGTTTGGGATTTTTTATTGATTTTACATTTTGTAAACCCGACAGGTTTTAGCCAAATTATTTTAAATCAAGTTTTTTTAATCGTGAAGTAATTGCTCCATTATTTCTTCCTAATAAATCAGCAATTTCTTTAATACTTTTTCCTTCATTAAAAAGTTTCGTAAGTTTTAGATCTTCTTCTGCATCCCATTTTTTATAAGCTTCAGCATGAACTAAACGTATTTCGTCAACAGAATATGCTTTCTCTTTAATTTTATTATTCTTTTTTCTCTCCAAAAAAGCCAAACCAAATCGAATTTTATCATAAGACATTTTTTCTTCAAAATAATCGAAGTAAGGTCTTAATGCATTTGGATTTTCCAATTCTGTTTGAGCTTTTTCTATTTGAAGAATTTCATCTTCAGAGACAAACTGACTTAGATCTAAATCATGGCCATCAACGTATAATTTTGCTAAATGCGAAATAATTGTTGTTGGATTCAAATCTCGCTGTTCTGCTATTTCTTCTACTGAAACTCCATTTTGAAATAATTCCAGCGTTTTTTTATAAGTATTGTCTTTTTTCTCTTTTTTGACAACAGACTTATTTCTTTCAAATTCAATAATGGCTTTGATAAAATCTGCTCCGTATTTTTCTAGTTTTGCTTTTCCAACACCTTCAACAGCAAGAAATTCTTCGTCGCTCATTGGTCTTAAGATTTCCATTTGGCGTAGGGATGCATCACTAAAAATCACATAAGCAGGAACTTCTTCTTCCTGCGCAATTTCAAAACGTAATTTGCGAAGTGTCTCAAACAGAGAATTTTTAGATGCTTTTGGTTTTGCCTCTTTAGCTTCGCTTTTATCAATTGTTTTCTTAACAACTGTAGTAAGTTTTACTTTTTCGCCTTCAAATAAAACTTTTTTTGCAAAAGGAGTAAGAAGAATTTTATTATGCTGATGAAAGGCAATTTCGCAATAGCCTAAATTAATCAGTTGAATTAGGTATTGATTCCAATCGTACCAAGAAACATCAGCGCCAATTCCGTACGTTTTCAGCTCTTGATAATTTTTTTCGTAGATATACGCGTTTCTCGAGCCTCTCAAAAAATCCACAATTACAGCCAAAGGCTCAGATTCTTTTAAACGTACAATAGCAGACAAAGCTTTTTGCGCGAGAATCGTCCCATCGAAAAAAGTTGGCGGATTTTTACAAATATCGCAGTTTCCGCAATTCTCAGTAACCAATTCGCCAAAATAAGACAGTAGAATTTTTCTACGGCAGCTTACAGCATCTGCGTATTGTTTCATACGGTCTAATTTTGCAAGCTGAATATCAGAATTCAACCCTTCTGATGCAAATTTTTGCAATTGAATCACATCTGCATAACTCTCAAACAAAACGGTTTCGGCAGGAAGACCGTCACGTCCGGCACGTCCAATTTCCTGATAATATCCTTCTATATTTTTTGGAAGATTGTAATGAATTACCCAGCGAACATTTGATTTGTCAATTCCCATTCCAAAAGCAATCGTTGCACAAACCACCTGACAATCATCATTTATAAATTGATCCTGAGTTTTTGCTCGCGTTTCATTATCTAAACCAGCATGATATGCTTTCGCTTCAATTCCATTTTTTCGTAATTTTTCAGCAAGCTCTTCTGTTGCTTTACGGCTCAAACAATAAATAATTCCCGATTCGTTAGGCTTGTTTTCAATAAAATCAATTATTTGTTTCACCCGATCCAAAGCTGGACGAACTTCAAGACTTAGATTTTTACGATCAAAAGAAGCTATGAATGTTTTCGGATTCTTAAGATTCAATTGTTTGGATATATCTGTTCGAGTCGCTTTATCAGCTGTAGCTGTCAATGCCAAGATTGGAGTAGAAGGGAAGCGACTTTTTAGGTATCCTAAATTTGTATAAGCCGGTCTGAAATCATGTCCCCAAGACGAGATACAGTGCGCTTCATCAATTGCTATTAGACTAATATTCAATTCGCTAAAAGCCATATCTAAATAAGAAAGACTTTCTGGTGCGACATAAACTAACTTAAAGTGATTTGATTTTAAGTTGTCGATATAATATTGCTGTTCTTGCGATGATTGTGTACTATTAATATAACAAGCAGAAATTCCGTTTGTTTTCAAACTATCAACCTGATCCTTCATTAAAGCAATCAGTGGCGATATCACAATAGTGATTCCTGGTAAAATTAAAGCAGGAAGCTGAAAACAAATTGATTTTCCTCCGCCTGTTGGCATAATTGCCAATGCATCTTGTCCAGATAAGATGGTATTAATTATAGTTTCTTGATTGGGTCTGAATTTTTCGAAACCAAAGTTCTCTTTTAATGTAGCGTGTAAAATTTCTGAAGTCATAGGCATGTACTTTTTTTGTTTGAGATTTAAATGTAAAAATAATCCTATAAAAACAAAAATATAAGTTTAGTAATTTGCAATTCTCTTGTTATAAAAAAAGGAACTCCAAACAGAGTTCCTTTTTTTTATTAGAAAGAAAATGAATTAATCTTCATCATCTTCGTCTTCTTCATCATAGTCAGTATCAGCTTTGTCGTCATCATCATCGTCATCATCGTCGCCACCATCGGTATCTGGTTTGTCAAGATTATCATCGTCATCATCATCGTCACTAATATCATCATCAAGATCTATACCTTTAACTGGCGCAATTGCATCTACATCAACATCTAAATCGTCATCTTCATCGTAGTTTTCAATTCTATCAGCAAGTTTAGTACTAATTTTTACTAAGTAAATTGTATCTTCAGTACGAACTTCAACAGCTTCAACCAATTCGTTTTTAGCATTTCTAAAACGGATTACATCCGAATCATCATAACCATCAGGAAACTTTTCAACCAAAAGATTTAAAATTTCGTTGGTAAGTTTGGCGTAGTCTACTATAACTCTTTTCATAAATTATCTTATAAATCTAATAAGTATGCAAAAATTAACGGAGCAACAATTGTAGCATCCGATTCAATAATAAATTTTGGGGTTTTGATGTCTAATTTACCCCAAGTGATTTTTTCATTTGGAACTGCTCCAGAGTAAGAACCATAACTAGTTGTTGAATCTGAGATTTGGCAGAAATAGCTCCAAAATGGCACATCATGCATTTCCATATCTTGATATAGCATTGGCACTACACAGATAGGGAAATCACCCGCGATACCACCACCGATTTGGAAGAATCCAATTCCGTTTGAACTGTTTTTTGAATACCAATCCGCAAGGAAAGTCATGTATTCAATACCAGATTTCATAGTAGACGCTTTTAAATCTCCTTTAATTACGTATGAAGCAAAGATATTCCCCATTGTACTATCTTCCCATCCTGGAACGATAATTGGTAAATTTTTCTCTGCAGCTGCATACATCCAGCTATCTTTTAGATCAATTTCGTAATATTCTTCTAAAACGCCAGACAACAACATTTTATACATAAATTCATGTGGGAAGTAGCGCTCACCTTTATCGTCTGCCTCTTTCCAAATTTTGTAAATGTGTTTTTGTAAACGACGGAAAGCTTCATGCTCAGGAATACAAGTGTCTGTAACACGGTTTAATCCTCTTTCTAATAAAGCCCATTCGTCTTCTGGTGTCAAATCACGGTAATTAGGAACTCTCTCGTAGTGAGAATGAGCTACTAAATTCATGATATCTTCTTCTAAGTTTGCTCCAGTACATGAAATAATATGCACTTTGTCTTGTCTGATTACTTCGGCAAAAATTTTACCAATTTCTGCTGTACTCATTGCGCCAGCCATACTTACCAGCATCTTTGCACCATCAGCTAATTGCTGTTCGTATGCTTTTGCAGCATCTACTAACGAAGCAGAGTTAAAATGCAAATAATGTTTTTCAATAAACTGACTGATTGGTCCTTTCATTTTTTTGTTTTTTTTTTTGAATTAAAAAGTTTAACCTTTTTGGATGTTAATGCAAATTAAGAATTTTTTAAGAAAAATTATAACTTAATTTGCCGTTTTTTTTACACCTTTTTTTTGTAGCCTAAAATCTTTAAAACATCGTCTGAAGTCTGTTGTTCTGAGAACACTTCGGTTGCTAGAATTCCATTTTCATCACGATCAATTAAAATATGTTTTGGCTGCGGAATCAAACAGTGGTGCAGACCGCCGTATCCTCCAATTGTTTCTTGATAAGCGCCAGTATTAAAGAAACCAATATATAAAGGCTTTTCTTTGTTGTATTTAGGCAAATAAATGGCGTTCATGTTTTGTTCAGAATTGTAATAGTCGTCACTATCACAAGTAAGACCTCCTAGCAGAACCCGCTCGTAAGTATCATTCCAACGGTTAATAGCCAGCATGATAAAACGTTTATTTATAGCCCAAGTATCTGGTAAAGTGGTAATGAAAGATGAATCGATCATATTCCATTTTTCTCTATCATTTTGTTGTTTTTGATACAAAATCTGATAGATTGCACCACCGCTTTCACCTACAGTAAACGATCCAAATTCCGTAAAAATATTTGGAACATCAACTTCGGCTTCATCACAAGCAATTTTAATCTGATTGATAATTTCATCAATCATATATTGATAATCATACTCAAAAGCAAGTGAGTTTTTGATAGGGAAACCACCGCCAATGTTTAGTCCGTCTAGTGTCGGACATTCTTTTTTAAGAGCAATGTACACTTTGATACATTTTACAAGCTCATTCCAATAGTATGAAGTATCGTTAATTCCGGTATTGATAAAGAAGTGAAGCATTTTCAGCTCTAATTTATCATTCTCCTGAATTTGTTTTTTATAGAACGAAACTATGTTTTTGTAACCAATACCTAATCTTGAAGTATAAAACTCAAATTTAGGCTCTTCTTCAGCAGCAATACGAATTCCGATTTTGAATTTCCCTTTAATTTCTGCCTGAAGCAAATCTAACTCTTCATAATTATCAATAATAGGAATAGTATTTTTATGTCCGTTATTGATTAATCTTGCAATGTTAGTAATGTATTCGTCTCTTTTAAAACCGTTACAGATTACATACGTGCTTTTGTTGATTTTACCGTTTTCTAATAAATTCTCCACAATATTAACATCAAAAGCAGATGAAGTTTCGATGTGAATGTTATTCTTAAAAGCTTCATTCATAATATATTCAAAATGAGAGCTTTTTGTACAATAACAATAGTAGTATTTTGCGTCGTATTTATTCTTTTCCATCGATTTTCTGAACCACGCTTTCGCTTTATTGATGTTTTCAGAAATCTGAGGAAGGTAAGTAAACTTTAATGGCGTTCCATATTGCTCAACCAATTTCATCAAATCGATATTATGAAACAATAGGTTGTCTTTGTTTAGTTTAAATTCCTCTTGTGGAAAGTAGTATGTTTGGTTTATTAGATCAGAATATTTTGTATTCATTTATTTGTCAATGTTAGAGATTGTAATTATAATTTAATTTTAGGTTTTTTGGGACTTAATCTTAAATTCAAACTCTAATATTGGCAAATATAATAGGCAGTTTTTCATGCTCCGCTTTTGTACATTGGAATACATCAAAACAGAAAGGACTTTTACTATTATAGAAACGATCCAACATCCTTAATAAAGAACTGTTGAGTCTGTTTCTGTAAGAGCTGAAGTGCCTCTGCTGGTTGTTTGTTTTCATGGCGCAAATGTAAAAAATAATATATACCAAATGCAATGCTTTTGATTAAAAAAAGTTTAAGATTTATAATCCTCAAACGCTTCTAGAATCAATTTATTTTCAACGGATTGGTTAATTTTTATTTTTCCGATTCCTTCAATTAATGCAAATTGAATTAAACCGTATTCATTTTTTTTGTCGTGAATTAACAATTCTAAGATTGGATCAATGTCAATTTCCTCAAAAATTACATCATCATAAATATCTTTTATTACAGTTTTAATTTCACGGTATTCTTCTGCAGAAATTAATCCTTTTTGAAGCGAAATATAACTTTCTAAGATCATTCCAACCGCAATTGCCTCTCCGTGCAATAAAGTTGTTTTATTTTCACTTTCCAAGAAATACCCTTCGATTGCATGCCCTAAAGTATGCCCAAAATTCAAGGCCTTGCGAATATTTTTCTCCGTTGGGTCCTGAATAACAATTTCATTCTTAATTTCGACAGAACGATAAATCAGTTGATCTAATTCATCAAAAACAATTGATTTCAAATCTGAAAACTGTCTCCAGTACGGAGCATCATATATTAAACCGTGTTTTAGCATTTCTGCCAAACCAGAACGCATTTCGCTTTGCGGTAAAGTTTCTAAATATTGTGTATCAATTAACACCATTTGAGGCACATTGATAACTCCAATTTGATTCTTAAGATTTCCTAAGTCAACTCCTGTTTTTCCTCCAACAGAAGCATCAACCATAGATAATAGAGTAGTAGGAATATTGATAAAATCTACGCCTCTTTTGAACGTAGAAGCAACAAAACCTCCTAAATCGGTCACAACTCCGCCACCTAAATTAATGATAAGTGATTTTCTGTCTGCTCCAAGCTCTGTCAAAATATTCCAGATCTCAATACAAGTTTCTATATTTTTATTTGCCTCTCCAGCTTCAAACTCAATTATTTCAATCGCTAAATCGGTTTCTAAAAGCGGAATAAATTTAGATAAACAATACTCATTGGTCTGATCATCAACAATTATAAATATGTTAGAATATTTACTTTCTCTTAAGTGTTTATTTAAAGCTACGTAAGCATTCTCATTAAAATGTACGAAATAATTATTGGCTTGAATAGATTGCATAATTCTTTAGTTAATTGAAAGCGCAAAATAAGGCATTTTAAACGTAATAATATTCAAACTTTCTGGCTATTTTGTTTAAAATACGGGTTTGCATCTTTAAAATTAAGATAAAATTTTACAACAAATAAACATTTACTTCATAAATTAATATTTGCGGTGTCCTCGTTAACAATATTAAAAAATATGATATCGTTTAGTGAAAAATATTCAAAACACTCTCTATATTTGCATAAAAAATAAATTTTAATGGAAAAGATATTCGATAATACACAGGTTGCATTTTCACTAAAGAGTGACACTGAACTTGATAGAGCTTATTTTCTTTTCAAAATGATTGACAGCGAACCTTTAGTAAGAATAGGTACTGCTGTAACTAATTTTGCAATTAAAGCTCATTTACCAGTAGAAGGATTAATTAGAGCAACTGTTTTTGACCATTTTTGTGGTGGTGTAAACGAAAACGACTGTCTTACTGTAGTAGACAAAATGTTTACAAAGGGAGTTTCTTCTGTTTTGGATTATTCGGTTGAAGGAAAAGAAGAAGAGGAGCAGTTTGATGCCGCATTGGAAATGACTTTAAGAACAGTAGATTTTGCTAAAGAGCGTTTAGCAATTCCATTTGCTGTTTTCAAACCAACAGGTTTAGGACGTTTTGAATTGTATGAAAAATTGGGTGAGAAAAAAACTTTAACTCCAGCAGAGCAGGCTGAATGGGATAGAGTAGTAGCTCGTTTTGACAAAATATGCAGTGAAGCGCACAAGAAAGATGTTGCATTATTGATTGATGGTGAAGAAAGCTGGATGCAGGACGCTGCCGATGATTTGGTAACTGATATGATGCGTAAATACAATAAAGAAAAAGCAATTGTATTTAACACTTTGCAGATGTACCGCTGGGATCGTTTAGATTATTTGAAAAAACTTCATGAAGTTGCTAAAGCTGAAGGTTTCTATATCGGAATGAAATTGGTTCGTGGCGCTTATATGGAAAAAGAGAACAAAAGAGCGGAAGAAAAAGGTTATGTTTCTCCAATCTGCGTATCTAAAGAAGCTACAGACGTAAACTACGATAGTGCTGTACAATATATGTTAGAGCATATTGATAAAATGGCCATTTTTGCAGGAACTCATAACGAATTAAGCTCATACAAATTAATGGAAATGATGGCTCAGAAAGGAATCGCTAAAAATGATCCTAGAATCTGGTTCGGACAATTATACGGTATGAGTGACAATATCAGCTACAACTTGGCTGAAAACGGTTATAATGTTGCTAAATATTTGCCATTTGGACCTGTAAAAGATGTTATGCCATACTTAATTCGTCGTGCTGAAGAAAATACTTCTGTAGCAGGTCAAACAAGCCGCGAATTATCTATGATTAAAGCTGAACGTAAACGCAGAAAAGGGAAATAATTTTAGTTTTCCGTTTTCTGTCTCAGTTTACAGATATAAAAAAACTCCAATCTTTTTAGATTGGAGTTTTTTTTGTTGCTGAAAATTAAACCCTGTCGGGTTTGAACTATCACTTTAACTTGGAATTTGAAATTTTAAAAATTGAAATTTTCTTTTAAGAGTTACTAAACTGCAAGTTGCTTAAATTCTTATAAATTCCGTTTTCTAAGTTTATTAATTCTTGGTGTGTTCCTTCTTCAGAGATTTTTCCGTTATCTAAAACTAAGATTTTATCAGCATTTCTGATTGTTGAAAGCCTGTGAGCAATAATAATGCTTGTTCTTCCTTCCATCAATACTTCTAAAGCTTCCTGAACCAGTTTTTCACTTTCGCTGTCTAAAGATGATGTAGCTTCGTCTAAAATCAAAATGCTCGGATTTTTAAGCAATGCTCTTGCAATCGCAATACGCTGACGCTGTCCTCCAGAAAGTTTAACTCCGCGTTCTCCAACCAAAGTTTCGAATTTCTCAGGAAAACTATCCACAAAATTGAAAGCATTGGCTTGTTTTGCCGCTTGAATAATTTCTTCATCAGTCGCATCAGGTTTTCCGTACGCAATGTTTTCTCTAATTGTTCCTCCAAACAAAATCACATCCTGAGGCACAATACTCATATTGCCGCGAAGATTTTCTAAGTCATAATCGTAGATGTTTTTTCCATCAACACTAATTTCCCCAGAAGTAATATCGTAGAAGCGAAGCAAAAGAGAAGAAATAGTCGATTTTCCGGCACCACTAGGTCCAACAATTGCTATTTTCTGACCAAATTCTGCCGAAAAATTTACATCTTTCAGAACTTGGATTTCCTGACGTGTAGGATAGCTAAATGCCACATTTTTGAATGCAACATTTCCTTTAATTTTCTCTTGATTTTTATTTAAATCTGAATTGATTTTCTCAGGACTTTCGTCTAATAATTCAAAAACGCGTTCTGTAGCACCAATTGCTTTTTGAATCTGCGCATATAATTCGGCAATTCCACCAAAAGAAGCGCCAACAAAAGTTGAATATAATACGAATGAAATCAATTGTCCAACACTCATTTCTCCGGCAATGCTCAAACGAACTCCGTACCAAACTACAGCTACGATAGCACCAAATAGACAGAAAATGATAAAAGAAGCAAAATAACCACGGTATTTGCCGCCTTTAATAGCCAATTTCACTACTTCGCTAATTTTTCCTTTGTAACGAGCAATTTCATACCATTCATTAGCAAAAGCTTTCACAATACTAATTCCTTGCATCGTTTCTTCAACAATTACTTGGCTTTCGGCAACCTGATCCTGAACTTTTTTTGAATACTTTCTAATAAATCTCCCAAAAACAACCGCTGCAATAGCCACTAATGGAACTACCGAAAGCATTAATAAAGTTAATTTGAAACTTTCTGTTGCTAAAAGAATAATTCCGCCTATGATTAGAATAAACTGACGTAAGAACTCCGCAATAGTTGTAGTTAAGGTATCTTGAATCTGTGTAATGTCGGCACTAATACGGCTATTTAACTCTCCAACTCTTTTTTGCGAAAAGAAAGTCATGGGCAGCTTTACCAAATTAGTGTATAAAGCTAAACGCAAGTTGGCCAATGTATTTTCGGTAAAGTTTACAAATAATGAAAGTCTGAAAAATGAAAAGAAAGATTGTAAAAACAGAATAACGATTAAACCTAATGCAATTTGATTGGCTTCGTCGCCGTTTTTGTTTTTAACGCAATCTACCAGCATTCCCATTAGTTTAGGAAAGGCAAGGGCAGTGGCACCAGTTAGTAAAAGAAAAATCAAACCAATGAAGAATTTCCATTTGTGATGTCCTGCGTATGTAAAAATTGTTTTTGCTTTATTAAGTGAAGTAGCCGTTATTTTTGATTTAGGCAAATCATTTTCTTTAAATCGTGCCATTAGAATTTACTATTTTTAGGTATACAAATGTATAACTAACTCGAATCACTACAAAGCAATATTAAGAATTAGAGTTCTCAATTTAACTTTTTAACGAAATTATAAGAAAAGAGTAAAAAAACTTTACTTTTTAAAGGTTTGAAAATAGCTTTCTAAATAAAAACACGAAAAAATATTTCATTTTTTTTCTAAAAAGGCTTGCAAATACAAATCTAGATGTACATTTCCACTCGCAATCACAAACGATAGCAACCTAGTAGAATAGAGCGATTAGCTCAGCTGGTTCAGAGCATTCCGATTTTTAATCGGAAGCGGTCGAAGGTTCTAACTTCCCGATTGCACTTACAGAAGTTTGATAAACAATGAAGTAAAAAATATTTTGCTTTTTTTTCTAAAAAAGGCTTGTAAAAACAAAATCTAGCTTTATATTTGCACTCGCAATCACA
>NZ_AKZQ01000041.1:0-341 GCF_000278705.1 Flavobacterium sp. F52
GAACCCCTCATCGCCCACAAAATTCCAAAAACTCCAAAGTCATTTGATTTTGGAGTTTTTTGCTTTATATGTTTTTATGGATTTTACTGTTTATATATTATTTAGCGAAAGCAAGAATAGATATCATATTGGATTCACTTCCAATTTAGAAGAAAGACTGATTCGTCATAATCAGAGGAGTAAAGGTTTTACAGGAAATGCAAATGATTGGAAAGTTGTTTATACAGAAAATTATGAAACGAAAGAAGATGCTCATAAAAGAGAGCTTCAAATTAAATCTTGGAAAAGCAGAATTAAAATCGAAGCATTAATTAAACAAAAGGATTAGCTCAGCTGGTTCA